>NZ_JBIAUE010000015.1:0-211437 GCF_042892615.1 Streptomyces sp. NPDC001750
CGATGGTACTGCAGGGGGGACCCTGTGGGAGAGTAGGTCGCCGCCGAACAGTTTTTGTGGGGAAGCCCCGCACCCTTGTGGTGCGGGGCTTTCTCTTTTTGCGGGGCCTGCTCTTCACGGGAGACAGCCGCGTCACCCCTGTGCACCCGCACGAGATGGCTGCGGGTAAGGTCGGGGTGCATCATTCGTACGTTCTTCCCAGGAGGCCCCCGGGTGGAGGTCCAGGAGACTCGGGTTCAGACGGACCGGGTACTCACCATCCCCAACATCCTCAGCATGGCACGCCTTGTCGGCGTCCCGCTCTTCCTGTGGCTGATTCTCCGCCCCGTGTTCGGCGGCCCGCAGAGCGATGGCTGGGCCCTCCTCGTCCTGATGCTGAGCGGCATCAGCGACTACCTCGACGGCAAACTGGCCCGGCGCTGGAACCAGATCAGCAGCCTCGGCCGGCTCCTGGATCCCGCCGCGGATCGTCTGTACATCCTCTCGACCCTCGTCGGCCTGACCTGGCGGGAGATCCTGCCGCTCTGGCTCACCGCGGTACTGCTGGCGCGTGAGCTGATGCTCCTCGTAATGGTGGGGATCCTCCGCCGCCACGGCTACCCGCCGCCCCAGGTGAACTTCCTCGGCAAGGCCGCCACGTTCAACCTGATGTACGCGTTCCCCTTGTTGCTGCTCAGCGACGGAAGTGGTTGGCTGGCTTCGCTGGCCGCGATTTTCGGATGGGCGTTCGCAGGTTGGGGTACAACGCTCTACTGGTGGGCAGGCATCCTCTACGTCGTTCAGGTCCGCCGACTCGTCAAGGCGGACGCAACAGCCGATTGAGCTCGTTGAAGCGGCGCCGCGCAGTGTGGCCGGCCCCCCGCTGATGCCCCGAACAGTGCCCCTGACGGGCGAAGTCGGCCAGACCGTCGTCTCTTCAAGGAGGACGATTCCGACATGAAGGCCGTCGTGATGGCTGGTGGCGAAGGCACGCGCCTTCGCCCCATGACCTCAAGCATGCCCAAGCCGCTCCTCCCGGTCGCCAATCGGCCGATCATGGAGCACGTGCTGCGGCTGCTGAAGCGGCACGGGCTCAACGAAACCGTCGTCACCGTCCAATTCCTCGCCTCACTGGTCAAGAACTACTTCGGAGACGGCGAAGAGCTCGGGATGGAGCTCAGTTACGCCAACGAGGAAAAACCGCTCGGCACCGCCGGAAGCGTGAAGAACGCCGAGGAGGCGCTGAAGGACGACACCTTCCTCGTCATTTCCGGTGACGCGCTCACCGACTTCGACCTCACCGATCTCATCGCCTTCCACAAGGAAAAGGGCGGGCTGGTGACGGTGTGCCTGACGAGGGTCCCGGACCCTCTGGAATTCGGGATCACGATCGTGGACGAGGCGGGTCAGGTCGAGCGCTTCCTGGAGAAGCCCACCTGGGGGCAGGTCTTCTCGGACACCGTCAACACGGGCATTTACGTCATGGAGCCCGAGGTGTTCGACTACGTCGAGGCCGATGTCTCCGTGGACTGGTCCGGGGACGTCTTCCCGCAGCTCATGAAGGAAGGCAAGCCCATCTACGGCTACGTCGCCGAGGGCTACTGGGAAGACGTCGGCACCCATGAGAGCTACGTCAAGGCCCAGGCCGACGTTCTCGAACGCAAGGTCGACGTCGAGATCGACGGCTTCGAGATCTCACCGGGCGTCTGGGTGGCCGAGGGCGCCGAGGTGCACCCCGACGCGGTACTCCGCGGCCCCCTCTACATCGGGGACTACGCGAAGATCGAAGCCGGGGCGGAAATTCGCGAGCACACGGTCATCGGGTCCAACGTCGTCGTCAAGAGCGGCGCCTTCCTGCACAAGGCCGTCGTCCACGACAACGTCTACATCGGCCAGCACAGCAATTTGCGCGGATGCGTGATCGGCAAGAACACCGACGTCATGCGGGCCGCCCGGATCGAGGACGGGGCCGTCATCGGGGACGAGTGCCTGATCGGCGAGGAATCGATCATTCAGGGCAATGTCCGTGTCTACCCCTTCAAGACCATCGAGGCCGGGGCGTTCGTCAACACCTCGGTGATCTGGGAATCGCGCGGTCAGGCCCATCTCTTCGGAGCCCGGGGCGTTTCAGGGATTCTGAACGTCGAGATCACCCCGGAGCTGGCGGTCCGGCTCGCCGGTGCCTATGCCACCACCCTCAAGAAGGGTTCGACGGTCACCACGGCACGCGATCACTCCCGCGGAGCCCGGGCACTGAAGCGTGCGGTGATCTCGGCGCTCCAGGCCAGCGCCATCGACGTACGGGACCTGGAGAACGTACCGATGCCCGTCGCCCGCCAGCAGACCGCGCGGGGCAGCGCCGGCGGGATCATGATCCGTACGTCCCCCGGCGTGCCCGACTCGGTCGACATCATGTTCTTCGACGAGCGGGGCGCGGACCTGTCCCAGGCCCGGCAACGGAAACTGGACCGGGTCTACGCCCGTCAGGAATACCGTCGCGCCTTCCCCGGCGAGATCGGGGACCTGCACTTCCCGTCGAGTGTCTTCGACTCGTACACCGGATCCCTGCTGCGCAACGTGGACACCACGGGGATCGCGGACGCCGGGCTGAAGGTCGTCGTCGACGCTTCCAACGGCAGCGCCGGGCTCGTCCTGCCCAGCCTGCTGGGGCGGCTCGGCGTGGACGCGCTGACCATCAACCCGGGCCTCGACGAATCGCGGCCCACCGAGTCCGCCGACACCCGGCGCGCAGGCCTGGTGCGACTGGGCGAGATCGTGTCCTCGGCCGGGGCCGCGTTCGGTGTGCGGTTCGACCCCGTCGGCGAACGGCTCTCCCTCGTCGACGAGAAGGGCAGGATCGTCGAGGACGACCGGGCGCTCCTGGTGATGCTCGACCTCGTCGCGGCCGAGAGGCGCAGCGGGCGTGTGGCGCTGCCGGTGACCACCACGCGGGTCGCCGAACAAGTCGCGGCGTACCACGGGACACAGGTCGAATGGACGACGACGTCGCCCGACGATCTGACCCGTGTGGGACGCGAGGAGGGCACCATCTTCGGGGGAGACGGCTGCGGCGGCTTCATCGTTCCCGAGTTCAGCAGTGTCTTCGACGGTTCCGCGGCCTTCGTGAGGCTGCTCGGGCTCGTCGCCAGGACCCAGCTCACCCTCAGCCAGATCGACGCCCGGATCCCGCGTGCGCACGTCCTGCGCCGCGATCTGGCCACGCCCTGGGCGGTCAAGGGCATGGTCATGCGGCGGGTCGTCGAGGCCGCCGGGGAGCGCAGTGTCGACACGACGGACGGCGTGCGGGTCGTCGAGGCCGACGGGCGATGGGTGATGGTGCTGCCCGACCCGGCCGAGGCCGTCACCCATCTGTGGGCCGAGGGACCCGATGACGCGTCCGCGCAGGCCCTGCTGGACGAGTGGGCGGGCGTCGTGGAGAGCGCAGGTCACTGAGAGGGCACCCACCGGTGTGCCCGGGGCGCTCCCGGGCGCCGCAGGGCACTCCGGTGGCCCCATTCGGCGGTAGCGGCGGAGCCGTGCGACGATGTGCGGCATGTCGCAGCAGACCCCCGATCGGAGTACCCCCGCGCGTCCGGACGCATCCATGTCGCTGCTGACCAACGTGATGGACCACAGCCTGGACGACGGATACGCCGAGGCCTCGGCGCGTCGCAGGGCCGACGGGGCCGCGGGCATGCCCCGCAGGCTCAGATCGAAGCTCGGCCTCGCCGCCTGCCTGGTGCTCGCCGCTCTCGTCGTCACGCTCGGCGCCGCGCAGGCGCGCGTCTCGGCCCCGGTCCTCGCCAAGGAACGCGAGGAACTCATCGATCGCATCGACGGCGAGACGAAGGCGGCCGACACTCTCGAGTCCCAGGTCGACGGACTCCGGGAAGACGTGGGCAGGCGCCAGCGCAAGGCGCTGGAGAAGCACGGCGGGGACCAGGGAGAGCTGGTGGCACTGCTCGCCGGGGCGACACCCGCGCGGGGGCCCGGCGTGAAGCTCGTGGTCGACGATGCGAGGGAAGCCGACGCGGGAGGCGGCGGCCCCCGGGGGAACAGCAGCTTCTCCGACACCGGGCGCGTCCGCGACCGGGACCTCCAGCGGGTCGTCAACGGCCTGTGGCAGTCCGGCGCCGAGGCGATCGCGATCAACGGACAGCGCCTGACGGCCCTGTCGGCGATCCGCGCCGCCGGTGACGCCATACTGGTCGACAACAGACCGCTCGTGCCGCCGTACACGGTGCTGGCGGTGGGGGACGGGAAGCCGCTCGGTGCCGCGTTCAGGGACAGCGACGACGGCCAGTACCTGCAGGCGCTCAAGGACACCTTCGACATCCGGACCAGCATGTCCGTCCAGGAGAAGGTGAGCCTCCCGGTCGCCCCCAGCCTGATCGTAAGAACAGCACAGCCTTACCGGGCCGCAGACACCGGCAGTGGCGCGGCAGACGCAGAGAAGGGCACATCGTGATCGCCGTACTGGGCCTCGTCTTGGGAGTCGTGGTCGGACTGTTGGTCCGGCCCGAGGTGCCGGCGGTGGTCGAGCCCTACCTTCCGATCGCCGTCGTCGCCGCGCTCGACGCCGTCTTCGGCGGGCTGCGGGCCATGCTGGACGGCATCTTCGTCGACAAGGTCTTCGTCGTCTCGTTCCTGTCGAACGTCGTGGTGGCCGCGCTGATCGTGTTCCTGGGCGACAAGCTGGGCGTCGGGGCCCAGCTCTCCACCGGCGTGGTGGTCGTGCTCGGGATCCGGATCTTCTCCAACGCCGCAGCCATCCGCCGGCACGTCTTCCGGGCCTGACGCCGATGAGCGACGCAGAGATCCCCGAGAACAGCGAACCGGCCACCGAGCGGCCCGGCACCACCACCCCGGAGCTCACGGGGCGTCAGCGCCTCGTCGCCGGACTGTGGCCCCCGCGGGTGACGCGCGCCCAACTCGTCGTCGCGCTCCTGCTGTTCGTCCTCGGCCTGGGCCTGGCCATCCAGGTGCGTTCCACCAGCGACAACAGCGCGCTGCGCGGGGCCCGCCAGGAGGACCTCGTGCGCATCCTCGACGAGCTGGACGACCGCACGCAGCGGCTGGAGGACGAGAAGCAGGGTCTCGAGGCCCAGCGCACGGAGCTGGAGAACAGCTCCGACCAGGCCGAGGAGGCCCGCAGACAGACCATCGAGAAGGAACGGCAACTCGGTGTCCTCGCGGGTACCGTGGCCGCCCACGGGCCGGGGATCACCCTCACCGTCGACGACCCCGTCAACGGGGTGAAGGCGGACATGCTGCTCGACGCGCTCCAGGAGCTGCGCGCGGCGGGCGCCGAGGCGATCGAGGTGAACGGGGTCAGAGTGGTGGCCAACACGTACTTCTCCGGTGATGGCGGCAATGTCAAGGTCGACGGCCGTAAGATCACCGCACCGTATGTGTTCAAGGTGATCGGGAAGCCCCAGGACCTGGAACCCGCGCTCAACATCCCCGGCGGTGTGGTGCAGACACTGGAGAAGGAGCAGGCCACGGTGCATGTGGAACGGGTCGACGACATCGTCGTGGACGTCTTGCGACCGGCGCAGCGGCCTGACTACGCTCGGTCGTCATCCCCGTGAGGCCGCGGTACGGAAGGGTTGAGCAACACGGGCGGGAGGTTGCGGGGGGTCGCCGCACCGACATGGTGGTGCGTGGTGGAAACTGTCGAGTGGATACGGACGTTGTGAAGTTGTCCGGGTCGGCAGGTGTGTTCGTTCAGGGTTCGTCCTGCCCCACGGGCGGGTCTATTTCGGTCAAGGGGAATCGCCCGTGAAGTTGTTTGGGAAGTTGTTCGGCAAGAGCGCTCGCGACGAGGCTGCCCGTCATCGCGCACCGCGCCACGGCCAGGCGGACGAGGAGGGCTCGCAGCGCCCGCTCTTCCGCGATGAGACGTCCGGTCCGGGCAGCGGCGCCGCGGGCGCCTCCGGCGCGTCGTCCGTTGACCCCGCCGGTGCCGGCCGCATAGGTTTCGGGGCACCGTCGAACTCGGGTACGGGTGGAGGGCTCGGCCCGGGGCAGGAGGGTTCGTCCATGCCGGTCTGTACGAGGTGCGGTCACCGCAACACCGAGGACAGTCGCTTCTGCTCCCACTGCGGCGCGCCGCTGAGGGGCGGAATTCCCGAGCGTGCCTCGGAGACGACATCGACCATCTCCATCTCCGGCCTGGAGGCGTACGACGCGGAGACCACCGGGCAGACGGCCCTGCCGTCCCTCTCGCCCGAGGCGCAGGCCGCCGTCGAGGCCCTTCCGGTCGGATCGGCGCTCCTCGTGGTGCGACGCGGTCCGAACTCCGGGAGCCGCTTCCTGCTGGACGGTGAGCTGACCACGGCCGGCCGCCACCCGCAGAGCGACATCTTCCTCGACGACGTGACCGTGTCGCGTCGGCACGTGGAATTCCGCCGGAACCCCGACGGCAGCTTCACGGTCAGTGACGTGGGCAGCCTCAACGGCACCTACGTCAACCGTGAGCCCATCGACTCCGTCGCTCTGTCGAACGGTGACGAAGTGCAGATCGGCAAGTACCGGCTGGTCTTCTACGCGAGCCAGCGGGGCATCTGACCCGTCAGGGAAGGTCCATGCTGAGAACACCGACGGGCGGTGCCGGTCACGGCACCGCCCCGGCCGAAGACCGTCCGATGAGCATCGGCACGGTGCTCCTGCGGCTGCGGGACGAGTTTCCCGAGGTCACCATCTCCAAGATCCGTTTCCTGGAGGCCGAGGGACTCGTCGAACCGCAGCGGACCCCCTCCGGTTACCGCAAGTTCCGCGCGGCCGATGTGGAGCGACTGGCACAGGTGCTCCGCATGCAGCGGGACCACTATCTCCCGCTGAAGGTCATCCGCGAGCATCTGGATGCGCTCGCCCGCGGCGAACAGCCTGCGCTGCCCACCGGCAGCCTGAAGGATCCGGTCGACGCCGGCGCGGACGCGCAGCCCTTCCGGGCGACGGCGCCCCGGATCGGCCGTGCGGAGCTGCTCGCGGCCGCCGAGGTCACCGAGAGCGACCTGGCCGAGTGGGAGTCGTACGGACTGGTCACCCCCACCGCCGAGGGCGGCTACGACGCCGAGATGGTGACCGTGGCCAAGCTTGTGGCGGATCTGGGCCGATTCGGTCTGGAACCGCGTCACCTGCGTGCCATGCGGGCGGCGGCGGACCGCGAGGCCGGGCTCATCGAGCAGGTCGTCGCCCCCCTGCGCCGTCACCGTAATCCGCAGACCAGAGCCCACGCGGAGGCCACCGCGCGAGAACTCGCGGAGCTGTCCGTACGGCTCCATTCCGCCCTGGTGCAGACCGCTCTGCGGGTGCGCCTCCACTGATCGCGTCGCCGCCCCGACTACCCAAACCTGCCGAGCACGTCCTAGGGTTGCTGTGTGAACGAGCTCGACGTTGTGGGTGTCCGGGTGGAGATGCCCTCCAATCAACCGATCGTGCTCCTGCGTGAAGTGGGAGGCGACCGGTTCCTCCCCATCTGGATCGGTCCTGGTGAGGCGACCGCGATCGCGTTCGCCCAGCAAGGCATGGCTCCGGCCAGGCCCCTGACACACGACCTCTTCAAGGATGTGCTCCAGGCCGTCGGGCAGGAGCTGACCGAGGTCCGCATCACGGATCTGAGGGAGGGGGTCTTTTACGCGGAGCTGGTCTTCGCCAGCGGGGTCGAGGTGAGCGCACGCCCCTCCGACGCCATAGCCCTCGCCCTGCGGACGGGAACGCCGATCTACGGCAGCGACGGCGTGCTCGACGACGCGGGCATCGCCATCCCGGACGAGCAGGAGGACGAGGTGGAGAAGTTCCGCGAGTTCCTCGACCAGATCTCACCGGAGGATTTCGGTAGCAGCAGCCAGTAGCCGTCGGCCAGGAACCCGACCGCCCGTCCGAGGGGACGCCGACAGCGCATCCGACAAGCCTTTCCCGCTCGCACGGCAGGAGAAACCACCCTCAGGGTGATTATCACTCGGCGTGCCGAGTGTGGCGATCGTTGACGCACCCCGAGTGACTGCCTACCTTCGAGGTGGCAGGTCAAGGACGGAGGTCGGCGTGAGAAGCAGCGGCGACGGTACGGCAGTCGGTGGGCCGTATCCGCAGCAGGGGAGTACGGCCGGCCGCACCATCGGGCAATCGGTGAAACCGACTGTGGTGGCGGGGGGCGGAGTGACATCGGCCGACGACATCGGCTACAGGGGGCCGACGGCCTGCGCGGCCGCGGGGATCACCTACCGGCAGCTCGACTACTGGGCGCGCACGGGCCTGGTCGAGCCGAGCGTGCGCCCCGCGTACGGATCGGGCACGCAGCGGCTCTACAGCTTCCGGGACGTCGTCCTGCTGAAGATCGTCAAGCGCTTCCTGGACACGGGCGTCGCCCTCCAGAACATCCGCACCACGGTGCAGCACCTGCGGGCCCGGGGATTCCAGGACCTGGAGCGGATGACGCTGATGAGCGACGGCGCGACGGTCTACGAGTGCTCCTCGCCCGACCAGGTCGTCGACCTGCTCCAGGGGGGCCAGGGGGTCTTCGGGATCGCCGTGGGCGTGGTGTGGCACGACGTCGACGCCGCCCTGTCGCAGCTGCACGGCGAGCGGGTGGACACCGGCGAGACGCTGATCGGGAACAACCCCACGGACGAACTGGCACGGCGGCGCAACCGCGCCGGATGACCGCGCCGGGAAGCGGGGCACGGCGATTGTCAGTGCCATGGGGCAGCATCGGAAGATGTGAGAGCCGCGCCCACCATCCTGCATCTCGACATGGATGCCTTCTACGCCTCCGCGGAGCAGGCGGCGAAGCCCAGCCTGCGCGGCAAACCGGTCGTGGTGGGTGGTCTGGGACCGCGCGGAGTCGTCGCCACCGCGTCGTACGAGGCCCGGCGCTTCGGGGTGCACTCGGCGATGCCCATGGCGCAGGCGCGGCGCCTGGCGCCCAACGCGGCCTATCTGGTGCCGCGCTTCCATCTGTACCGGGCGGTCAGCGACCAGGTGATGGAGTTGCTGGGGCGGCTCTCCCCGCTGGTGGAGCCGCTCAGCCTGGACGAGGCGTTCGTCGACCTGGAGGCCGGCGGGGTGGCCGACGACACGGCCTCCGCGCTGGCGGTCGGCAAGGAACTGCGCGCGGTCATCGAGGCCGTCACCGGGCTCACCGGCTCGGTCGGGCTCGCGGGTTCCAAGATGCTGGCCAAGATCGCGTCGGAGGAGGCGAAACCGAACGGTCTGCGGCTCATCGAGCCGGGGACGGAACGGGCGCTGCTCGCCCCCAAGTCCGTGCGGATCCTGCCCGGCGTCGGGCCCGCGACGGCCGATCACCTGCGTCGGGCCGGGATGACGACGGTCGACGACCTGGCCGAGGCGGGGGAGGCGGAGCTCGTACGGCTGCTCGGCAAGGCGCACGGCGGCTCCTTGTACCGCATGGCCCTCGGGCACGACGACCGGCCCGTCGTCGCCGAACGCGACGCGAAGTCGGTGTCGGTCGAGGACACCTTCGACACGGACCTGCACGACCGGGTGCGGGTCAGGACGGAGGTGGAGCGGCTGGCCGACCGGTGCGTCCGGCGGCTGCGCGGGGCGGGGCGGTCCGGGCGCACGGTGGTGCTGAAGGTGCGGCGCTACGACTTCTCCACGCTCACGAGGTCCGAGACGCTGCGGGGGCCCACGGACGATCCCGCGGTGGTCCGGGAGGCCGCCGCGCGGCTCCTGGAGGCCGTCGACACCACCGGGGGCGTACGGCTCCTGGGGGTGGGGGTCACGGGCCTCGCGGACTACACCCAGGAGGACCTGTTCGCCCAGGCCGCCGGCGAGCGGGCCGCCGCCGGGGACACGGCCGAGACGGACGCCGACGAGGGGCGGGAGCCGGACCGCCTGGCGGTCGACGCGTCCGAGGAGGCGCCGGTGACCGCCGAACGGCTCGCGGCCAGGGGCTGGCCCGCGGGCCACGACGTCCACCACGACACATACGGTCACGGCTGGGTGCAGGGCAGCGGTCTCGGCCGGGTGACGGTCCGGTTCGAGGAACCCTGGTCGGCGCCCGGCCGGGTGCGCACGTTCCGGACCGACGACCCGGAGCTGCGGCCGGCCGAGCCGATGCCACTGGTGCGTGATCCGGTGGACTACTCCTCCTGGCCGGCCAGCCTGCCGAAGTCCCTGTCCGGGGCGGTCCCCCCGGGCGAGGAGTCGAGGCCGTAGTGCCGGTACAGCTGGAGCTCCTGTTCCGGTGAGAGGTGGCGGCCGACACCGAAGTCGGGCGCTTCCCTGATCAGGGCGCGGTCGAAGGGGACGCGGAGGGTGTCCTCCACGAATTCGCTGGGTTCCAGCGGGACGAACGCGTCCCGGCTGAAGAGTCCGGTGCGCACGGCCGCCCACTCGGGTACGCCGGTCGCGTCGTCGAGGTACACCTCGTCCACGGTTCCGATCTTGGTGCCCTTGCGGTCGAACGCCTTGCGGCCGATCAGGCTGCGCGGATCGATGTCGGTCTGCACGATCCCTCCCACTGGTCGCGGCTACTCCACAAGCACTACAGAAGGGCACAATCGGGGGGTTGGCCACTCGAGGGATCCGTCACGAACCCCGCTGGTAGGCTGGTGGCGGCCGCTGACCCCGTGCGGGAGAGCCTCCGGAGCCGATCCGAAGGCGCCGAAGGAGCAAATCCTCCCCGGAATCTCTCAGGCCCCCGTACCGCACGGACGAGGTCACTCTGGAAAGCAGGGCGGGTCCCGTGCGGCCGAGTGCCGGTTCGGTTCCCTTCCTCACCGACGGTGAAAGCCGGTGTGCCGCAGGTGTGCCGGTGAAGCTCTCAGGTCGAGATGACAGAGGGGGAGGCCGTTCGGGCACCCGCGCCGCGGTGCCCCTTCGCAGGTCGTGACAGACCAGGAGGCCTCCACCATGACCCCCCGTCGCACTCCGCTCTCCCAGCTGGAGCAGGGCATTCCGTTCGAACAGCGCCACATCGGTCCCGATGCCGAGGCGCAGTCGAAGATGCTCGCCCAGGTCGGTTACGGATCGCTGGACGAGCTGACCGCGGCCGCGGTGCCCGATGTCATCAAGAGCGCCGAGGCGCTCGCCCTGCCGGGCGCCCGCACCGAGGCCGAGGTCCTGGCCGAGCTGCGCGCGCTGGCCGACCGCAACCAGGTGCTGGCCCCGATGATCGGGCTCGGTTACCACGGCACCTTCACCCCGCCGGTGATCCTCCGCAACGTCATGGAGAACCCCGCCTGGTACACGGCCTACACGCCGTACCAGCCGGAGATCTCGCAGGGCCGGCTGGAGGCGTTGCTCAACTTCCAGACCATGGTCGCCGACCTCACCGGGCTGCCCACCTCCGGCGCCTCCCTGCTCGACGAGGGCACCGCGGCCGCCGAGGCGATGGCGCTCTCGCGACGGGTCGGCAAGGTCAAGGACGGCGTCTTCCTGGTCGACGCCGACGCCCTGCCGCAGACGATCGCGGTCGTCGAGACCCGCGCCGAACCGACCGGTGTGGAGGTCGTCGTCGCCGATCTCACCGACGGCATCCCCGCCGAGCTCGCCGAGCGGGGCGTCTTCGGCGTCCTGGTGCAGTACCCGGGCGCCTCCGGCGCGGTGCGCGACCCCCGGCGCGTCATCGAGCAGGCCCGTGAACTCGGTGCGATCGTCACCGTCGCAGCCGACCTGCTGGCCCTCACGCTGCTCACCTCGCCGGGTGAGCTGGGCGCCGACATCGCCGTCGGCACCACGCAGCGCTTCGGCGTTCCGATGGGCTTCGGCGGACCGCACGCCGGCTACATGGCTGTGCGCGAGAAGTTCGCCCGCAGCCTGCCCGGGCGCCTCGTCGGCGTCTCCGTCGACGCGGACGGCAACAAGGCGTACCGGCTGGCCCTGCAGACCCGCGAGCAGCACATCCGCCGCGAGAAGGCCACCAGCAACATCTGCACCGCCCAGGTGCTGCTCGCCGTGATGGCCGGGATGTACGCCGTCTACCACGGCCCCGACGGGCTGCGGCTGATCGCCCGGCGCACCCACCGCTACGCGACGGTCCTCGCCGCAGGCCTGCGCGCCGCCGGTGCCGAGATCGTGACCGGGAGCTACTTCGACACTCTCACCGTGCGCGTCCCGGGCAGGGCCGCCGACATCGTGGCCGCCGCCCGCGAGCGCGGGGTGAACCTGCGGCTCGTCGACGCGGACCTGGTCTCCGTGGCCTGCGACGAGACCACCACGCGTACGCAGATCGCCGCCGTCTGGGCCGCCTTCGGCGCCGGGGGCGACATCGACGCGCTGGACGCCGACGCCGCCGACGCGCTGCCCGAGAACCTGCTGCGCGCCGACGAGTTCCTCACCCACCCGGTCTTCCACCAGCACCGTTCCGAGACGGCCATGCTGCGCTACCTGCGCGGGCTCGCCGACCGGGACTACGCCCTGGACCGCGGCATGATCCCGCTCGGCTCCTGCACCATGAAGCTGAACGCGACCACCGAGATGGAGCCGATCACCTGGCCCGAGTTCGGTGCGCTGCACCCCTTCGCCCCGGCCGAGCAGGCGCAGGGCTTCCTCACCCTCATCCGTGAGCTGGAGGAGCGCCTCGCCGAGGTCACCGGGTACGACAAGGTGTCCATCCAGCCGAACGCCGGGTCGCAGGGCGAGTTCGCGGGCCTGCTGGCCGTGCGCGCCTACCACCGGGCCAACGGCGACGAACAGCGGACCGTCTGTCTCATCCCGTCCTCCGCGCACGGCACCAACGCCGCCAGCGCGGTGATGGCCGGCATGAAGGTCGTCGTGGTGAAGACCGCCGACGACGGCGAGGTCGATGTCGAGGACCTGCGCGCCAAGATCGAGAAGCACCGCGACGAGCTCGCGGTGCTCATGATCACCTACCCGTCGACGCACGGCGTGTTCGAGGAGCACGTCGCGGACATCTGCGCCGAGGTGCACGACGCCGGTGGCCAGGTGTACGTGGACGGCGCCAACCTCAACGCCCTGGTCGGCCTCGCGAAGCCGGGCCGGTTCGGCGGTGACGTCTCGCACCTGAACCTGCACAAGACCTTCTGCATCCCGCACGGCGGCGGCGGCCCCGGCGTCGGCCCGGTCGGCGTGCGCGCGCACCTCGCGCCGTTCCTGCCCAACCACCCGCTGCAGCCCGCCGCGGGCCCCGCGAGCGGGGTCGGACCGGTCTCGGCCGCGCCGTGGGGTTCGGCCGGCATCCTGCCCATCTCCTGGGCGTACGTCCGCCTGATGGGTGGGGAGGGGCTGAAGCACGCGACGCAGGTCGCCGTGCTCGCCGCCAACTACATCGCCAAGCGGCTCGAACCGCACTTCCCGATCCTCTACAGCGGCCCGGCGGGCCTGGTCGCCCACGAGTGCATCGTGGACCTCCGGCCGCTCTCCAAGGCCACCGGCGTCAGCGTCGACGATGTCGCCAAGCGGTTGATCGACTACGGCTTCCACGCGCCGACCATGTCGTTCCCGGTCGCCGGAACGCTGATGATCGAGCCGACCGAGAGCGAGAACCTCGCGGAACTCGACCGCTTCTGCGACACGATGATCGCCATTCGCGGCGAGATCGAGAAGGTGGCCTCGGGGGAGTGGAGCGCGGACGACAACCCGCTGCGCAACGCACCGCACACCGCCGCGGCGCTGGGCGGCGAGTGGAAGCACGGCTACAGCCGTGAGGAGGCCGTCTTCCCGGCCGGTGTCATGGCCGCCGAAAAGTACTGGCCGCCGGTGCGCAGGATCGACGGTGCCTTCGGCGACCGCAACCTCGTCTGCTCCTGCCCGCCGCTGGACGCGTACGACAACTGACGCACCCGCGTCCGGGCACGTCACGGACACGCGTCGGGGCCGGTGCGGAGATCTCTCCGGGCCGGCCCCCGTTCGTACCTGCCGCTCTCAGGCGGCCCGCATCACCCGGTCGGCCGCCAGCGGCCGATGAGGAGCGATGATCTGCCCGTCCGGGAGCAGCTCACCGGTGTCCTCGAAGAGCAGGACACCGTTGCACAGCAGGCTCCAGCCCTGCTCCGGGTGATGCGCCACGAGGCGGGCTGCTTCCCGGTCGGGTGAGTCGGCGGTGGGACAGGGCGGCTGGTGCTGGCACATGGATGGGTTCTTTCGCTGCGTCGTGGTGAATGTCCTGCGGCTTGACGAAGTGTTCATGGCCGCTCCCCCGTGTCGATAGGTCCGGTCCCAGTGTTGCTCCACGGGCGCCATTCCGCAGGGATTTCGCGGCAGCACTTCCGTCTACTCCGATGACGCGTCACCCGGCCGGACGGTTCACCGCAATTGCACTGTCCTTTCGGGTGGTTCGGGGTGGTCGGACCGGGCTAGTCCGGACGGGCGGAACGTGCGTCCCCGCTCGGAGTCTCGCGTATGTGGGGAGTCCATGGGTCCCGTGTGCCCCGGGCCGCGCGCCCGCGACGTGCTGTCCGAGCGAGCCTTGGGGCGTACGAAGCCCTGGGCCGGAGAAGCACCGTGCCCCGTCGCCGGGGGACACGGCGACGGGGCACAGGAGTGTGGCGGCGGAGCGTTCGTCGTCAGGCGGGCGATCCGAGCAGCGGGCCCGGGCCCGGGGTGATCCGGCGGGTCATCAGGCTGAGCAGGTCGGTGACCCGGTGGGCACGGTGCGCCGCGATGCCCGGTGGTGCGGGTGCCAGCGGGACCAGGAGGTCGGCGGGGGCGAGCGAGCCGCCGGAGGCATCGGCCTCGGGGTCGGCGTGCAGCCACAGCGCCAGCATGTAGAGCGCCGGGACGGACAGCAACCGCGGCTGGTAGTGCGGTGTCACCGTCTCGGCCTGGCGCAGGGCGAGTTCGGTCGCCGGGACGTACGGGCCCTCGAAGAAGTGCGAGAAGGCCCAGCCGTCCGGCGTGAGCATGGTGTCCGCCGCGGCGACGGCCCGTCCCGAGTCGCGGATCAGGAACCGCCACCCGGCGAGCCGGGTGGCGGGGGCGACCCCGCCGGGCCCGATCCGGTCCAGCACATGGACGGGGAGCGGGAGTTCGGGGCTCAGCGGTCCCTGGGCGGACCGGAGCGCGGGCGTGCGGGCCTCACGGACTGCGGTGGGTGAACCGAGTGCCGCGAGAACGCTGCGCAGAGCGGGCGCGGGGGCCGGGGGTACATGCAGCGGCATAGTGGGTCGCCTCTCACTTCGGAGACACGTTGATGCGTGGGTGGGTGCAGACGTCGCTGTCGGCGTACGGGGCCGGAGGGGCCGGTGACGGGACCGGTGCGTCAACTCTCCGCCTCGTCAGCAAAGTTTATACGACAGGTGTTCACGCAGTGTTTTCCCTAGCCGCCGATGGTATTGCCGGCAAGGCGGCATCGAGACTTTATTATGCGGTATTTTCTGTTGATTTGCCGTCAACGGCTCAGTCGCTGCCAGGAGTTTTTCTCCGGGTGGGGACGGCTGAAACGAACTGTTCTGTCAACGTGTCTCGAGAACGCAAACCGCACGCTCCGTCATGCCGAGGGAATGTGCCTCCGGCCGTAGCTCTCAGGTTACTGGGTGCACGGCCTCCGGGAGGGCGTTGTGGATCACCGGCCTGGGCATTATCGACCGTGACGTGAGTGGCCTGGGCCGCGGGCTGCCCAATTGAGGGAGGGACACTTCGATGGGGGAGAAGGTCGTGGCGGGCACCTTTGACCTGTCCGATCGGCAGACGTACCGGAGGAAGCTCCACCAGTGTCTGGAGGGTTTGGAGAGGCTGCTGGCGGAGCAAAGGTTCGACCGCCCCCGCAATCTCATGGGCATGGAGATCGAGCTGAACCTGACTGGCGCCGACGGCATGCCGAGGATGATGAATGGAGAGGTGCTCCAGCGCATAGCCAGCCAGGATTTCCAGACGGAACTGGGGCTGTTCAATCTGGAAGTGAACATAGTCCCGCATCCCCTGCAGGGGCGAGTTTTCGATCAGCTCGCCGAAGAGCTCAGGACCGGACTCGGATATGCTCACCGGAAGGCGGGCGAGGTCGATGCCGGGATCACGATGATCGGAATTCTGCCCACGCTCGGGCATGCGGATCTCGTGGCGTCCAACCTCTCGGAGGCGGACCGCTACACACTGCTGAACGACCAAATCGTGGCCGCGCGGGGCGAGGATTTCTCGCTCGATATCCAGGGCGTGGAGCATCTGCTCTCCACGGCGTCCTCGATCACCCCGGAGGCGGCCTGCACCTCGGTCCAGTTGCATCTGCAGGTGACCCCGGCCCGCTTCGCCGCCGTGTGGAACGCGGCCCAGGCCGTCGCCGGAGTGCAGATCGCCATCGGCGCCAACTCCCCCTTCCTGTTCGGCAGGGAGCTGTGGCGCGAGTCGCGGCCGCCGCTCTTCCAGCAGGCCACGGACACCAGACCGCCCGAACTCCGCAACCAGGGGGTGCGGCCCCGGACCTGGTTCGGCGAACGGTGGGTGGCGTCTGCGTACGAACTCTTCCGGGAGAACCTGCGTTACTACCCCCCGCTGCTGCCGATCTGCGACGAGGAAGACCCGCTGGCGGTGCTGGACACGGGCGGGGTGCCGGCGCTTCAGGAACTCGTGCTGCACAACGGGACGGTCTACCGGTGGAACCGGCCCGTGTACGGGGTGGCCGACGGCGTGCCCCATCTGCGGGTGGAGAACCGGGTCCTGCCCGCCGGCCCCACCGTCACCGATGTGATCGCCAACGCCGCGCTGTACTACGGGCTCGTGCGGGCCCTGGCCGAGGAGTCCCGTCCGGTGTGGACCCGGCTGCCGTTCGCGGCGGCGGAGGAGAACTTCGACACCGCCTGCCGCCACGGCATCGACGCGGAGCTGATCTGGCCCCGTACCGGCCGGTCGGGCGGGCTGACCCGGATCCCGGCCGTCGAACTCGTCCAGGACGAACTGCTGCCGCTGGCCGCCGAGGGACTCGACGCCTGGAACATCGCGCCCGCCGACCGCGACCACTATCTCGGAGTCATCGAGGCGCGCTGCAGACGGCGGATCAACGGGGCGTCCTGGCAGACGGACACGTACCACCGGGCACGGGAGGCGGGACTGGGACGGCATGCGGCACTGGCCGCCACCACCCGCAGATATGCGGAACTGATGCGCGGCGGCGAGCCCGTGCACAGCTGGCCCACGGGCGTTCCCGCCGCGTGACCCCGCCCGTCGGCACCGACCCGCGTCCGTGCGGGTACGGCCGACCTCGGCGACGCGGCCCGGCTCTGGGCGGCGTGGTCGCTCTGCCCGGCCGTCGTGATCACCTGGACGATCACGGTCTCGATGCCGCCCGGGTCGGTGACCCGGTAGCCACCGCCGCCGGTCACCTCCGCCATCCGTACGAGTTCCTCGCGGTCGACGTCGGGGTCGACCGCGATGGCCAGGAGCGGCACCAGGTGCTCGGGGTTCGCGAGCCGCTTCCGTTCGGCGATCAGGCCGCCGCGGGAGAGGGAACGGTCGTCCTGGTACGAATCGTCGGTGAGGATCACCATCGCGCTGAACCTGCCCTCGGCGTACGCCGCCCGGGCGTCCCGGCACGTGGCGAGCACGGTGTCGTACAGGCCGGTCGCGCCGGTCAGGGACCGGTCGCAGGGAGGCGAAGGCCGAGGCCGGCCGCTCGCGACGGGTACCCCCTCCCACGACCGGATCGCCGAGGCGGGCGGTCGGCACCGGCCTGCGGTGGTCCTTGTCACCGTCGAGGGTGGTGGCGAACTCCCACAGCCCGATCTCGTCGTTCGGGGTGAACCGGGCGAGGGCCCGGATCAGTGACGCCTTGGTGACCTCCATCCGCGACCGGCCTCCACCCGGCACGATGGCAGCCGTCGAAACGGCACGCACGGCGGGGGCGGTGTCCGGTGGGGCCATCAGGGAAAGGCGTACGGCGGGGTCCCCGCAGGAGTCCGACGACAACAAGCCCGCCACGACCGCCGTTCCCGCGGGCCACGGCGAGGACGAGCGCCGTCGCGATCGCGACACCGCGCCGTCGGCGGCGCGGCGGGACCTCCCCGCGTCCGTCGGCCGCGGTGTCGTCGGGCAAGCTGTGACGTCCCATGTCGGTGGTGCCCCTCCTTGAGGACGAAGAGGGAGGAGGGGCACCACGCCATCACCGATGATGGCCGTCCCCCGACCCGTCGCGCATGATCTTCGTACTCGCATTCGAGACCTTGGCGCGAAGGGCAGGGGTACGGGGCGTGAATGCACAACTCGAGGCAGGTGTACAGGTGGAGACGGGGTACATGGCCAGTTCTTTTCCCCGGGAGGAGCTTTCACGGCGGACCGCGCGGGCCGAGACGGTGCTGGTACTGGCTCTCTCGCTGGGCGCCAGCGGGGTGTCTGCCCTGATCAGTTTTGTCGGCTCCCTGACGAAACCAGGGGGCTTGAAGGAGCAGGCCGCGACACTCAACGGCTCGTACGCCCCGGGGCGCCCCTGGCTGGATCTGGCCTGGCAGCTCTTCGGTATCGCCACGGCCCTGGTGCCCGTCGCACTCGTTGCCCATCTGCTGGTCAGGGAGGGTGCCGGGCTGCGTGCCGTCGGCTTCGACCGTACGCGGCCCTGGCAGGACCTGGGTCGCGGCACGGTGGTGGCGGCGGGCATCGGAAGCGCCGGGCTCTCCTTCTATCTGGTGGCGCGTGCCACCGGATTCAACCTCACCGTCGTTCCGGAGTCGTTGCCCGACGTGTGGTGGAAGTTCCCGGTCCTCATTCTGTCGGCACTCCAGAACTCCGTGCTGGAGGAAGTGATCGTGGTCGGCTATCTGCTGCGCAGACTCGGTCAGTTGGGATGGTCGCCGACGGCGGCCCTGACGGCGAGTTCGGTGCTGCGCGGTTCGTACCACCTCTATCAGGGGATCGGCGGGTTCATCGGCAATGTGGTGATGGGCGTGGTCTTCGTGCTGCTGTACCGGCGCTGGGGGAGGGTCGGTCCGTTGGTGGCCGCGCACGCGCTGCTCGACATCGGGGCCTTCGTCGGGTACGCGCTGCTGGCGGGCAAGGTGGGGTGGTTGCCTACGGCGTGAGCAGTTCGCCGTCGACGACGGTCACGGCCTTGCCGGTCAGCAGGGTGCGGTCGCCGCGCAACGAGGTGCGGACCAGGCCGGTGCGGGCGGAGGCTTGCAGTCCGGTCAGCTCGTCGCGGCCGAACCGGGCCGACCAGAAGGGGGCCAGTGCGGTGTGGGCGCTGCCGGTGACCGGGTCCTCGTCGATTCCGACGTTGGGGAAGAAGCCGCGGGAGACGAAGTCGTAGCCGCGCGAGGGGTCCTCGGCGGCGGCCGTGGCGATGACACCCCGCCGGGAGAGTCCGGCCAGCGTCATGAGGTCCGGGGCCAGTGCCCGTACCGACGCCTCGTCGGCGAGCTCGACGAGCAGGTCGCCGACGTGCGCTCCGGTGTCGTGGACGCAGACCGGCTCCGCGCCGAGCGCGGCGGCCAGCCCGGCGGGGGCGGCCGTGGGGGTGAGCGGGGCGGTGGGGAAGTCGAGCGTGATCGCGCCGTCCGGGTGGGTGGTCGTGGTGAGGATGCCGCACCGGGCGGTGAAGCGCACGGTTCCGCTCGCGGTTTTGGTGGTGTGCAGGACGTGGGCGGTGGCGAGGGTGGCGTGCCCGCACATGTCGACCTCGGTGGTCGGGGTGAACCAGCGCAGCTCCCAGCCGGCCGGGCCGCCCGGTGCCGCCGGGCGGGCGAACGCGGTCTCGGAGAGGTTCATCTCCATGGCAATGCGCTGGAACCACGAGGTGTCGGGCGCGGCATCCGCGTCCAGCAGCACGACTGCGGCCGGGTTTCCGGTGAAGGGGCGGTCGGTGAACGCGTCGACGATTCGGATCCTCATGGTGTGAACGTACGCGAGGCGGGCGGCCGTCGGCCAAGGCCAATCCGCGCCTGACGGCCCGACAGGCCCGGCCGCGGGCGGGGCCGGGCCGTACGTCGGACGCCTTGGCGGGCGGAGCCGTGTCGTCGGTCGGGGGAGTCCGGACGTCCGGCGATCGGCCCCTGCCGGGGCGGGACCTGTGCGCGAAGGGCCGCGCGGGATGTCGCGGGCCCATCCGAACGGCGCTCCCGTGCGGGGCGCCACCGTCAGGCGGTGACCAGCCCGTCCAGTTTGCGCAGCGACTCGACGAGCGCCGCGGTCGCCGAATCCTTGAGCTTGCCCGCCATCAGGGAGACCGCGGCCCCGGTGAACTCCCCGTCGATACGGACGGTGGTCGCCTCTCCTTCGGGCGCCAGGGAGTAGCGCATGGCCAGGTTGACCCCCATCGGTCCCTTGCCCCGGGTGGCGAGCAGACGCGCGGACTCCAGCTCCGTCACGGTCCACGTCACCTCGGCCGGGAAGCCCATGAGCTTCATGTTCTCCTCGTACGTGGCCGCGAGTTCGAGCGTGGCCGGGCCGCCCTTCGGGAAGCTCGTGTGGGTGGCGTTCCACTCGCCGTACGCGGTGAAGTCCGTCAGCCGGGCCCAGACCTTCTCGGCCGGTGCCTCGATGCGTGCCTCTGCGCTGACCTCGGCCATGCGACCACCCCTTCTCGACGGGTTACGGTGTCGCGGAACGTAGCCGCAGCGGCGTGAACATTCAATACTGATGAACCGTCAGTTCCGGGTGCCGCCGGCTTCCGCCCCCACGCGCCAGATCGACGCGGCGTCGAAACGGTCGGAGGCGCGTGGGTGCGGGCCGTCGTCGTGGCAGTGGAACGCGGCCCAGAACAGGTCGGCGTGCAGGGCGTCCGCCGGTGCGTGGATCCGGTACACGTACTCCCGTCCGTCGAGTGCCGGCAGGGCTACCAGCCAGGACACGTCAGCAGACCCCTTCCGGCCGCCGTGGGTGTTGTTGCCTGTGGGACGTGCCCCGAGCCGGTTCGCGGTTGCTCCGGGGCGGTGAAGCAAGGCGGCGCACGCCGTTTCTCCGGTTCGGGTTCCCGAGTGGCGAGATCTCATCCGCAAGGAGGAGGGATCGCTCTGGCGTGCCCACCTTGCGTGGGATGCCCAAATGGGTCGCTCCGCCGATGAATTCCCGCCAACGGACTGATGGGGTAAGAGGTGTGCAAAACCGGACGCCGCAGATCCCTCACCAGCCCGCATCGAATCATGCCGATCTCGACGCCGGACTCACCGTGGAGCTGGCCACCGTGGTGACGGGTGCCCGCAGACGCGCACTGCGCGACGGTGACCGGCACATCGACACGGCGCATCTGCTGCATTCCCTCATTGAATCGGACCCCGAGGTGCGAACGGCCCTCGACGAGGGGCCGCAACTGGCCAAGGTGCTCGGCTATCTCGTCCAGCGCAGCATCGGGTACGGGCTGCGCTGGCAGGGCTCGGTGGAGGACTCCGGCGCCGTTCCCGTGGTCACCGTACCCGGGCCGGGCCGGCGCGACCCGGGAGTGGCGGGCTGGTCGCCCTCGGCCGCCTCGGCCATGGCCGAGGCCGCCGAGCGTGCGCGGCGGCGCGGGGACGTGCGGGCCGGGGGTCTCGACCTGCTGGCGGCCCTGGCCATGGACCACGAATGCCGGGCCGTCGAGGTGCTGGAACGGGCGGGTGTGGACGCCGATCGGCTGGCGGCCCGCATCGTCCGGGCGCCGGGCCAGGAGTGACCGCTGCCGGTGTCCGCGCGACGCGTGCCGACACCCGTGTCCGGCGCGCGGTCGATGACAGCCGGTGCCCGACGGCCAGCAGGTGACAGGAAGATCGGGGACGGCGTGCCGGCTGGGCACGGCGACGCGGTCGGTTCGCATGATTCCCCACGGCTCGCTCGGGGTGCCCGGTCCGGGCCCCGGCCGCGGGCGAACGGAGGTACCGCCGGTCAGGGGTCACCGGGGTGACGCTCCTGACAGGCGCCTGTCATGATGTGCCGATGTACGCGTCACGAGCAAGAAGCGGCCTGGGACTCGCCCTGGTCTCGGCGTTCGCCTTCGGTGGTTCAGGGGTCGCGGCCAAGCCGCTCATCGAGGCGGGCGTCGATCCGCTCCACGTGGTCTGGCTGCGGGTGGCGGGCGCCGCTCTCGTCATGCTGCCCGTCGCCTGGCGCCACCGTGCTCTGCTGCGCAACCGTCCGGTCCTCCTCCTCGGGTTCGGGCTGCTGGCCGTCGCGGGTGTGCAGGCGTGCTATTTCGCCGCCATCTCCCGCATCCCCGTCGGAGTGGCGCTGCTGGTGGAGTACCTGGCGCCCGCGCTCGTCCTCGGATGGGTCCGGTTCGTCCAGCGCCGCCCGGTCACCCGGCGCGCCGCGCTCGGTGTGGTGCTCGCCGTCGGCGGGCTCGCCTGCGTCGTCGAGGTCTGGTCGGGGCTGAGCTTCGACGCGATCGGCCTGCTGCTCGCACTCGGCGCGGCGTGCTGCCAGGTCGGCTACTTCGTCCTGTCGGACCAGGGGAGCGCGGACAGGGGGCAGGGCGTCGAGCCGCCGAACCCGGTCGGCGTCATCGCGTACGGACTCCTGATAGGCGCGCTCGTCCTCACCGCCGTCGCACGCCCCTGGAACATGGACTGGGCGACCCTCGGCGGGAGCGCGGGCATGGACGGCACGGATGTCCCCGCCTGGCTGCTGCTCACCTGGATCGTGCTCGTCGCGACCGTGCTCGCCTACGTCACCGGGGTGGTCTCGGTACGGCTGCTCTCCCCGGCGGTCGCGGGCGTCGTCGCCTGCCTGGAGGCGGTCATCGCCACCGTGCTGGCCTGGGTGATGCTCGGCGAGCACCTGTCGGCCCCGCAGCTCCTCGGCGGCGCCGTGGTGCTGGCCGGGTCCCTGATCGCCCAGTCCGCCACACCCAAGACGCCCTCCGGGCCGGTCGCCTCCGGTCCGGGCGAAGGGCACGCCGTGACCGGCCGGGGTGACGGGCGGGCCGCAGGCACGGTCACCGGCTTCGCGACCGCCGAGACGCCGTTGTCCACCGGCCGCACCACGTCGTAGGGTGACGGCCATGCATACGACCGTGCTTTCGCCGCCCGCCGCCTGACGGCGCGGGCGGACGCTCCTGACGAAGACCGGGCTCGGGCAGTCCCCGAGCGGTTCGTCGCTGCCCGCGCGTGGAGCCGACGACCACCGTCCCGATTCTTCATGCGGAGAAAACACGTGTCGAACACCGCTTCCGGCCTGCCCGTCGGGCGGAGCCTCATCTGTCTGATCGTCGCCGGTGTCGCCTGGGGCACCGCGGGCGCCGCCGCCTCGCTGGTCTTCGGGATCAGCGACATGGGGCCGCTCGCCCTGTCGTTCTGGCGTTGCGCGGGCGGCCTCGTACTGCTGCTGGCCGTGCTGGCGGTGCGGCCCCGGCGCCCGGCAGCTCCCGCCGAACCGCGTGCCCGCCGACTGCTGCGCGTCCTGGGGAACGGCCTCGGCCTCATCGTCTTCCAGAGCGCCTACTTCGCGGCCGTCGGGGCGACGGGCCTCGCGGTGGGAACCGTCGTGACGCTCGGGGCGGGCCCCGTGCTCATCGCGGTCGGCGCGCGGCTGACCATGGGGGAGCGGCTGGGGCGCGGGGGACTCGCCGCGGTGGCGGGCGGCCTGGCCGGGCTCGCCGTCCTGGTGCTCGGCGGCGACGACGCGACCGTGCGGCCCGCCGGTGTCGCGCTGGCCCTGCTCTCCGCGGCCGGCTACGCCACGATGACCCTGCTGACCCGGTGGCTCGGCCGTGACGGCGCCGCCGCCGACCCGCTCACCACCAGTGCCTGGGCCTTCGCCATCGGCACCCTCGGACTGCTTCCGATGGCCGCGGCCGAGGGTCTCGTACCGCACACCGAGCAGGCGGCACAGGTGGTGACGCTGCTGGTGTACGTGGCGGCGGTGCCGACCGCGCTCGCCTACGCGCTCTACTTCGCGGGTGCCGCGGCGGTGCGCGCCGCGACCGTGTCCGTGATCATGCTGCTCGAACCGGTTGCCGCGGCGGTCATCGCCGTCGTCCTGTTCCATGAGCGGCTCACCGTGTCCACGGTCGTCGGGACGCTGCTCCTCCTCGCGGCCGTGGCTGGTCCGGCTCTCGGCGAGGTGCGCGGGGCCGCCCACGCCCGCCGTGCTTCCGTTCCGGTCTGACCGCGCGTTCGTCCGCCACGGTCCGGGGGCGTCCCTGCTAGTGCCGCGACCGGAAAGGTTCACCGGCTTGCGACGTCCGGCACGGCGCCTCGCCGCGTTGTCGCCTCACCCGAGTGCGTCCCGTACGAGGGCGATCCTCCGCCTCGCGACGCACCGTACCGGACGCCGCGAGCTTCCCGGCAAACCTTTCCGGCCACAGCACTGGTCCGTTCCGGTCCGAACGCCGGACGGCCGGCTCCGCCGCCATTCTCCCGGTGGCGGGCCCGGCCGCCTGGGGGCCGGTTCAGAGCGCGGTGAGGTAGTCCGGCACCCCGATGGCGGGATCGAGGTCGTCGGAGGGGACCGGCGTGCTGTATCCGCGGGCCAGCGGCAGGACGCCCGCCCAGTGGGGGAGCGCGAGATCCTCCGGTTCGTCGTTGGGGCCGCCGGTGCGGATCTTGGCGGACACCTCCCGGAGATCGAGCCGGATCACCGCCGTCGCGGCCAGTTCCTTCGCGTCGGCCGGCCGCGCGTCGGCGGACCGGCCCGGCACCACATGGTCGACGATGGCGTCCAGGGCGATACGCCGCTCCTCCGGATCGGTCACCGTGCGGGCGATGCCATGGACCACGACGGAGCGGTAGTTGATCGAGTGGTGGAAGGCCGAGCGGGCCAGCACCAGACCGTCGACGTGCGTCACCGTCAGGCACACGGGAAGGCCCGGATCGGCCCCGCCCGCCTCCCGCAGCGGCCGGGAACCGGTCGAGCCGTGTACGTAGAGCCGTTCACCCAGTCGGCCGAAGAGCGTCGGCAGGACGACCGGGGCGCCGTCGCGGACGAAACCGAGATGGCAGAGGTACGCCTCGTCGAGTATCGAGTGGACCGTGTCCCGGTCGTACGCCGCGCGTTCACGGGCCCGGGTCGGCACGGTGCGCCCGGTCGGCCGGTATTCGTCCCCGGCCGAGGAGGCCGGTTCCGGGGACTGTGGCGCTGCGGTGTCCGGCATTGCGGTCTCCATTGCACTAGTGCATAGTATTGTTTGTGCTAGGAGAGTATCGGATCGACGGGCGGCGCGCATCGGAAATCGCCGCGAGCGTGGAGCGGGGGGTCGGCTCGGGCGACCTCGCGCCCGGTCAGTCGCTCCCGCCCATGCGGGAGTTGGCGGAAGTGCTGGGGGTGAACCCCAACACGGTGGCGGCGGCCTACCGCATCTTGCGCGAGCGCGGGGTGATCGAGACGGCGGGACGCCGGGGCAGCAGGGTGCGGCCGCGCCCCGCGAGCACGGCGCGGGGGTCGCTCCGGGTGGAGGTGCCGCCCGGGGCGCGGGATCTCGGGTCGGGCAATCCCGATCCGGCGCTGCTCCCCGCGCTGGACGAGGCGTTCGCGGCGGCGACCCGCGCATACGCGCGGGAGCCCGGGATGTACGGGCAGCCGCCGCTGGTGCCGGAGTTCGCGGACCTCGCCCGCGCCGCGCTGGACGCCGACGGCGTGCCGGCCGGGCCCGTGCTCGCGACCTCGGGATCGCTGGACGCGATCGAGCGCGTCCTGACGGCGCATCTCAGGCCGGGGGACGCGGTGGCCGTGGAGGACCCGGGGTGGGGCAGCATGCTGGATCTCGTACCGGCGCTGGGACTCCGCCCGGTGCCCGTGGCGCTCGACGACGACGGACCGCTGCCGAGCGCCGTCGAGCGCGCGCTGGGCGCCGGCGCACGGGCGCTCGTGGTCACCGACCGCGCGCAGAACCCGACCGGTGCCGCCGTCGGCGCGCGACGCGCGGCCGAACTGCGGGACGTCCTCGCGCGCCACCGCGATGTGCTGCTCGTCGAGGACGACCACGGTCACGGCATCGTCGACCTGCCGCTGCATCCGCTCGCGGGCGCCACGGACCGGTGGGCGTTCGTCCGGTCCGTCGCCAAGGCGTACGGGCCGGACCTGCGGGTCGCGCTGCTCGCCGGGGACCCGGTCACCACCGACCGGGTGTCGGGTCGACAGGGGCTCGGGCCCGGCTGGGTCAGTGGGCTCCTGCAACGGGCCGTGGCACACCTGTGGCGCACGGGTGCCGTCGACCCCGGAGGCGTCGCGCGTTCGTACGGGAAGCGGCGGGACGCACTGCTGCGGGCGCTGGCCGAGCGGGGAGTTGGGGCGCACGGGCGCAGCGGCATGAACGTGTGGGTGCCGGTGGAGGACGAGACCGGGGCCGTGGCGCGGCTGCTGCACGCGGGCTGGGTGGTGGCGCCCGGCGCGCGGTTCCGGATGGCCGCGCCGCAGGGGATCCGCCTGACCGTCTCACCGCTCACCGACGCCGACGTGGCTCCCCTGGCCGACGCGGTGGCGGCCGCGACGGGGCCGGTGGCTCCCCTGAACTACGGCTGACGACCCGGCGGTCGGTGGTCGGTGGCCGGTCACGGGCGGCCGGCCGCCGCGGTGGGGCCACGGCGACGGACCACGGGCGTGGGCTACGGCCGGCGGCGTGTGGCGGACCGGGGTCCGGCGCCGCGTGGCCCGCTCTGGGTGAGGACGGCACCCGCGAGGACCACCAGGGCGCCCACCAGCGTGTTCCAGCTCAGCCGTTCGCCGAGTACGACGACTCCGGCCGCGGTGGCGACGACCGGGATGAAGTAGGTCACCATCTGCGCGGTCGTCGGTCCGACCTCCTCCACCAGGCCGAACTGCACCAGCATCGCGAAGCCCGTGCCCAGCGCTCCCAGGGCGGCCACCGCGAGGGTCGGAAGCAGCGGAAAGCCCTCGGGGGCGGACGTGAACAGCGGGGTCACCAGCGCGAGTTGCGCCGTCCCGAGGAGAAGCTGGCCGCCGGTCAGGGCGAGCGCGGAGGCACCGGTTCCCGACAGCGTCCTGCGGACGTATATCCAGCCGATCGGATAGCAGAGGGAGGCGAGCAGAGCCATGGCCGTACCGCCGAAGTCCAGCCCGGAGAAGCCCTGCCAGCCGCCCAGCACGGTCAGGACACCGAGGAAGCCGAGGCCGAGCCCGGCCACCCGGCGGCGGGTCGGCCGGTCCTCCGAGAGCGCCACCAGCGACAGCGCCATGCCCCACAGGGGGGATGTCGCGTTGCAGATGCCGGCCAGGGTCGACGGAATGCTCAACTCGGCATACGCGAAGAGCGAGAACGGCAGCGCGTTCAGGAAGAACGCGGCGACGGCCAGATGGCACCAGGTGCGGGCTCCGCTCGGCAGCCGCACCCGCCGTACCGCCATCGCCGCGGCCAGCACGGCCGTCCCGGCGAGGAGGCGGCCGAGCGTGACCTGGAACGGGGCGTATCCGTGCGTTCCCACCTTGATGAGGAGGAAGCTGAAGCCCCAGATGAGCGCGAGCGCCCCGAAGCGTATGCGCCAGTCCAGCCTCCGCCGTGACGGGGAGGTGTCCGGGCTCCGCGCGGCAGCCCCCGCAGCCGCGTCCGGGCGCGGATCCGGAGCCGCGGTGCGGCTCCCGGGGCTATGGGCGGTTCCGGTGGCCGGGATCGGTCGGGGGGTGGTGGGGGACACGGGGGCCGGAGAGGTCTCCGGCGTGACGGCGGCGCTCATGCGTCAACGATGACGAGCTCGACCACGTAGAACAAGTGAGACTTCCTGCGCGGATTCTCGTAGTGTTCCTTATATGTTGAACCTGGAGCGCCTACGCACCCTGGACGCCCTCGCCCGACACGGTTCGGTGAGCGGTGCCGCCGCGGGCCTGCACGTGACCACGTCGGCCGTCTCCCAGCAGATGGCGAAGCTGGAACGGGAGGTGGGACAGCGGCTCCTCGCCAGGAACGGCCGCGGGATCCGCCTCACGGACGCGGGCCGACTGCTCGCCGACCACGCGGCGCGGATCCTTTCCCAGGTCGAACTGGCGCAGGCCGACATCGAGGCGCAGCGCGGAGAGGTGGTGGGCGAGATCCTGCTCTCCGCCTTTCCCACGGCGGCGCGCGGACTGTTCCCCGCCGTGCTGGGGGCGTTGTGCGCCGACCATCCCGAACTGCGGGTGAGGACACGGGAGCTGGAACCCGAGGACGGCATCCGGGGCGTCCTGAGGGGCGACATCGACCTGGCGGTCGCGCTGGACTGGAGCAACAAGCGGCTGCCGGTCCCCGGCGGTCTGACCAGGATGGAACTCCTGGACGACACACCGGACATCGCGATGCCGGCCGGTCACCCCCTCGCGGACCGGCCCGAGGTGGACCTGGAGGAGTTCGCCGACGACGAGTGGGTGTCCTGGCCCGAGGGTGAGTTCTGCCACGAGTGGCTGGTGTTCACGCTGCGTTCGAAGGGCTTCGAGCCGCGCATCGCGCATCTGGTGGGCGAGCACCACACCCAGCTCGCCCTGATCGCCGCGGGAGTGGGGGTCTGCGTGGCCCCCCGCCTGGGACGCGGGCCGGTGCCCGACGGGGTGCGGCTCGTGCCCGTACGGCAGCGGATGCGGCGGCACGTCCACGCCGTGTGGCGCACCGGCGCGGAACGGCGTCCGTCGGTCCGGGCGACGGTGGACGCGCTGCGCACGGCCGCCCGGGAACTGGGCGAGGCGTCGGCGTAGGGCGTGTTTCCCGCACACCGGGCGCGGCCGAGCCGGAGCGTTCCGGGTAACCGGTCACGGCCCCGCCGGTCGTTCCGGACATCGGGCCGGGCCTCTCGGGGCACCAGGTCGCGGCCGGGTCGGGGGCTCCGGGAATCCGGCCGGAGCCCCTGCGCATCGGGCCGGGCCTTCCGGTGCGGGAGCGCTCAGGCCGTGCGCGGTCCCGCGAGCTTCCGGAAGTCCCAGGAGGTGACGGCCTGAGGGGTGAGCCGCAGCCAGGCGTGCCGGCCGTCGTGCGGCATCGTGTCCGTCCCGAAGTACTTCCGGGCGAACAGGCGCTCGGGTCCGTCGAGTTCGGGGCAGGGGGCACCGGTGCGGGGTGCCTCGCCGACGGGAACGGCCCTGCCGGAGAGCTCGACGCCGCGCAGCTCCCCGTACTCCACCCCGTCGTCCACGACCACCGCGATCCTCGGGTCGGTGCTCAACTGCGACCAGCGCAGGCTGCGGGTGATCGAGTACAGCCAGAGCGACGTACCGTCCCAGGCGAACCACAGGGCTCCGACGTGCGGGCGTCCGTCCGACGACACCGTGGCGACCCGGCAGGTGCGCTGCTCGGCGAGGTAGGTGTCGCGTTCCGTCCCGGTCATCATGATCCGGCGGCCCCGTCGCTGTGTGACGGTCATGGAGCGCCTCCCGTTCTCCGACTACCTGACTAGGTGTCAGAAATCATGGGGTCTCTTCCTTCGGCGCGCAATGGCGGCTAGCCTCCGCGCCCGGACCGTCGGCGAAGGGGCCGGTTCGCACGCCGACGGCACCCGGTCCGTACCGATGTCCCGTCACCGACAGAGCCGATCCTTCACCGAAAGACATCTCACGTGCCTAACAAGTCAAGCCGCGACGGCCAGATCCGCTGAGGAGGAGGTGAAGGCGTGATCCTCGTCGAAGAGCTGCCTGGTCTGCAGGCAGTGGTAGAGCTGGCCGATCATGCGGTTGAGCAGATGCCGCTGGGCCTGGGCGTGCCAGTCGCCGCGCTCGCGCCTTCGCCGGTAGTGGGCATCGGCGCCGGGCGAGGCTCTGAGGGCGGAGAACGCCCAGAGGAAGCCCGTCGTGATGAGCCGGTTGTTCTTGATGAACCGGCGTCCGACGTGGCGTTTCTTGCCGGAGGCGCGGGTGATCGGCGCGGAGCCGGCGTAGGACTTGAGCGCGCGGGCGTCGGCGAATCGGGTGCGGTCGTCTCCGATCTCGGCGAGTATCCGGGCGCCGAGCTGGACCCCGAGTCCGGGGAAGCTCAGGATGATCTCAGCGTCCGGGTGCTTGCGGAAGTGGGTCTCCACCGCCTCGGCGAGCTCATCGGCCGCGACGCAGGCCGCATCCAACTGGCGTATAAGCGCTCCGAGTTGGTATCCCATCGCGTCCTCGACGGCGGCGGGCTGGCGGGCGTGGTCGCCGCGCAGGACCTCACGCAGGCGCTCGGCCTCGGCATCGACACCTCGCTGTCGGCCGGCCCGCTTGAGTGCGGCCCGCAGCTGGGGCAGGGACAGCCGGGCAGCCTTGGACGGGGTCGGGGCGGCTGCCAGGACGGCGCGGGCCTCCGCGCGGGCCAGGCCGTGGTGCTTGCCGAGGAAGGCGTCCAGGGCGGCCGGGTAGTACTCGCGCAGCAACGAGCGGACCTGGTTCACCAACTGCTGACGGTTCCAGACCGCGTCCTGCTGGGCCCGGGCGAGGACCGCGATCGCGCGGGCCTGGTTCGTGTCGGCGGGCAGCGGCCGGTGGGCGTGCATGTCGGTACGCAGGATGTTCGCCAGCACCAGGGCGTCGCCCGGGTCGGATTTCTTGCGCGAGACGCCGTGCCGGTCGCGGTAGCGGGCGGCGGCCAGCGGGTTGATCGCGTAGAGGGGCCGTTCGCCGGTGCGCAGGGCTGCCACGAGCAGGCCCCGGCCGGTCTCGATGGCCACGGGTGTCGGGGTTTCGGGCGTGTCGCCGTACTCGGCGAGCAGGTCCAGCAGGATCCGGTAGCCGGGCACGTCGTCGCTGATGCGACGTTTGGCCAGCAGAGCGCCTGTCTCGTCGACCAGGGCCACGTCGTGGTGGCTCTCGGCCCAGCCGATCCCGCAGAACACGGTCACGCTGTTCTCCGTTCTGTTGCTGTTTGCGCAGGTGGTGAGCCTGTGCGGGCCACGCGGCGACCTAATTCCAGGACTCGATCGGTCCGCCGTCTCACAAGCCGTTCGCGGCACCAGCGGACCGCGGGGGTCTCCCTCTCGCTCAGAGCTCGAAGGCTCGGGACTGAAGCAGAGATCGCCCCGCGGCGGGCTCGCACCACGACGATCAACGTCCGGCCGGCTGGTCAGGGTTTCGCGGTGGCCCGAGAACGCCGGGCGCCACCGGTCTTTCGTGAGGCCTCACCGGGCCGGGACCACAGAGGAGTCAGCCCGGCGCCCACGCGACCACCGCGAAACCCACCCCGGATGGACCAGCCGCCCTCGCCCCAGGCCTGGAAACCCTGACGAGAACCGGCCCCACCCGGCAGCAAGTCCACCGGCCCACCCGGGCCCAGTGGAATCACTACTCACGAATTAGGACCTGCCGTGCCGTCGAGGGAACAACCCGTAGCACAGCCCCCCGGGCAGCTCGCCGGACTGCTCGATCCGGTCACCTGCGCGCTCATGACGGTCGAATGCCAGCAGGGCGTCGTGGGCCCCGGGAGCGCACTGCCCGAACTGGCCGAGGAGGCCAGATCGTCCGGAATGCTCGACCGCGTCGCCCGGCTGGTCGAGGCCGCTCACGAGGCCGGGGTCCAGGTGATGCACGCGGTGGCCGAGCGCCGCCCCGACGGGCGGGGCGCCAATACCAACGCCCGTCTGTTCCGGGCCGCCCGCCGCTTGCCCGTGCAGCAGTACCCGGGCACCGCGGCGGTCCGGATCGCCGGGCCCGTCGAGGTCAGGGACGAGGACCTCGTCGTGCGGCGTCTGCACGGTCTCTCGCCGATCGCCGGAACGGACGCGGACGCCCTGCTCCGCAACCTCGGCTGCCGGACACTCGTCGTCACCGGTGTCTCGGCCAATGTGGCCGTCCCCAACGCCGTGTTCGACGCGGTGAACCTCGGATACACGGTGGTGGTGCCCTCCGACGCCATCGCGGGGGTGCCGGCCGACTACACCCCCGCGATGATCCGTCACACGCTCGCCCTCGTCGCCACCGTCACGACCACCGACGCCGTGCTCGACTCCTGGCGGAGCCGTGGGCGCGCCGGTGCCGGCAAGGGGGCCGGTGCCGGCGTTCCTCCCGGTGTCAGGAAGCGAGCGTGATCGCGCCGTTCTCGACCTTGATCGGTCGGGCGGGCAGCGCCTGCGAGGCCGGACCCGACATCACGTCACCCGTCGCGACATCGAACGTGCTGCCGTGGCAGGGGCAGTTGATGGCGCCGTCCGACACGCTCGACACGGTGCATCCCTGGTGGGTGCACTTCGAGGAGAACGCCTTGAATTCACCGGCCTTGGGCTGTGTCACCACCACGTCCCGGTCGGCGAAGATCTTGCCGCCGCCCTGTGGGATGTCGGCCGTCTTCGCCAGGACGTCCTTGCCGCCGTCCTTCGCGGCGGTGCTCCCCGCGGCCGAGGTCGGACCGGACGCCGGTTCCACCTCCGCCCGTGCCTCCTCCTTGCTGCCGCACGCGGCGAGTACGGCGGCCACCGAAGCGGCTCCGACCGCTGTGACGACGGTCCTACGGCCGGGGCCGACCTCGTGTTCCTGCGACGTGCTCACGCCGGTTCTCCTTCCGCGACAGTCGCGGCCGCCGGTGCTCGCGACTTCTTCCTGATGACTGGTGTGGGATGCCCGGGCGTGCGGCGGGAGGGCCGCTTCTTCCAGGGCCCGGGACCTCGTCGTCATCGGCACATACGGGCGCCGGCATGAGCGGGCGTCACCGGTCGGCGGCGCGGAAGGGCGGTGAATCGGCGTGCTGCCCAACGGAATTACTCCGGATGGCCGAGGGGCCGTTGGGCCCGATGGGTGTTGCGCAGCGGCCGGTCGGCCGGTGGCCGGGCGGGCGGCTCGACGCCGGGGCGGCCGGTGGCGTGTGCGAGGCTGGGGAGCATGACACTGAGCGGCTTCACCGCCATCGAGCGGGCCATTCGTGACGGCTGGGGCGCGGACACGTCGACGCCCGATCACCGCCCGCACTGGACCCCCGACAACCCCGCCCGTGACCAGTGCGGGGTCACCGCCCTGGTCGTGCACGACCTGCTGGGCGGTGACCTGATACGCGGAGAGGTCCACGTCGACGGCGAGCGGGTGGACTACCACTGGTGGAACCGGCTCGGCATGGGGATCGAAGTCGACCTCACGCGCGAGCAGTTCGGCCCCGAGGAACAGGTCGTCGGCGGAGAGGTGATCGAACGACCCGCGGAGATCGTGCGACTCCGCGAGGAGTACGAACTCCTCCGCGGCCGGGTCCTGGCCGCGCTGCGACCGTAGGCGCCCTGCCGTACACCGTCCCTCCAAGGCGTCCCGTGCGCGGTGCGGGATCAGTCGGATCCCGCACCGGCCGTACGGAAGACGTTCTCCCCCTCGCGCAGGCGGGCGAAGAGGAGCGTCTGGTCCAGCTGTTCCTCGTCCTCGTCCTCCTCGTTGCTGAACACCTCGTCCACCAGCAGTTCGCGCAGCCGCTCCTGGACTCCGTCGCCGAGCCCCTGCTGGAAGTCGTCCAGGTCGAAGTGGGTCTCCGCCTCCACATCGGCGATCGTGGCGTGCTCGTCCTCGATGACCAGACGGGCGCGGATGGTCCCGGCCTGGAGCGTGTTGTCGTTGTAGTAGCCGTAGACGATCTCGGCCTCGATGTCGCCGCCGACGTACATCTCGCCGTCGGTGTGCACCGCGCGGGTCGTCATGTCCCCGCCCACGGCCACCACGGAGTCCGGGCCGCAGTCCTGCATACAGCCCTCGACGGTCAGCGAGCCCGTGACCACGAAGGGGGCCGCCACGTCCAGATGCCCCTTCACGATCAGATCGCCGTGGTGGAAGAACGGCTCGTCCAGCTGCTGGTCCCCGACCAGGGCGCGGTTCGTCCGGGCGTCGTCCCCCAGGGCCTCGGCGCACAGCTTCGGTATGAACGGGACGTGATCGGGATCGCAGTCGTGGCGCAGCTCGGCGACGAACGCCTGGTAGCTCTCGTACTCCGGCCGGACCCGCTCCGCCAGCCAGTCGCTGTCGTCCGGAATCCCGGCGGCCCGGCAGGCCTCGGACAACGCGGCCCGCGTCTCCTCCGCGATCCGTCGGACGGCGGCCATGTCGATGGGCAGCGGCCCGCCCTCCGTCACGGGGTGGTCGATACGGGCGGGCGCGCCCGCGTTCTCCAGCATGATCATGATCTCCTCTCGTGCGTTCCGCCGCGCCGTGCCGGCCTCCAGCAGCGCTCGGCGACCTGCGGAGACGGCAACGGGCGTCGCCGTTCCGGGGAAGTGCGACCGCCGGGTGCACAGGGGTGGCCCTCCGCGTCACAGGCCGAGGGATCGGCGCCGTCGGCGATCAACGCATGGACCTCGGCGGCCCGTTGGGCTTCGTCCCCGTCGGTTGTGAGGGCGACGGGAACGAAGAGGGAACTGCTCTTCACGTCGCTCATGGGCCGGACTCTACGAGCCCCCACTGACAGCGGGTCCCGGGAGCGGACCCCGGAAGGGGCGGAATCAGGACATCCGCTTCCCGTGGGGCGGGGCACCTGCCGCGCACACCGCGCACGGGTCGGCCGGATCCCCGAACGGCCGCCGCGTGAAGTGGCCGAAGAGCATGCATCGTGGGCCGATATATGATGACTGGTGTGACGACAAGACAATCGACTCTGACCGAGCCGCAGTACTTCATCCTCGTCGCGCTCATGGACGGGCCGCTGCACGGATACGGCATCATCAAGGCCGCCGAGCGGGCCACCGGCGGACGGCTCAGGATCGCCGTCGGAACTCTCTACGGCGCGCTGGAGCGGATGGAGCGGTCCGAGCTGATCGCGACCGACCGGGAGGAGGTCGTGGACGGCCGGGCGCGGCGCTACTACCGGCTCACCCACGACGGCGCCGAGGCGCTGGGCCGGGAGGCGCAGCGGATGCAGCAGGCGGCCGCCGCCGTCATCGGACGTTCGGCGAGGCTCGGGACGGCCGGGGCGTGAACCGCCTGCTGCTCGCCGCCCACCCCCGGGCCGTGCGTGCCCGGCAGGGGCAGGAGGTGCCGGCCTGCCTGGCCGAGGCGTAGCCGGCCGTTCGTGGCCCCCGCCGCGGCAGGCCGTCGCGCTGGTGCGCGCGGGTGCCCAGGCCCGGGTGCGCGCCGTCGCCGACGACACGGCGCGGCCCTGGTGGCTGGACGGGGTCCACCTCGCCATCCTCGTCCTCGTCGCCCTCCGACTGGTCCCGTACCTCTAGGACGTGTGCGACTGGGCGCTGCGCATCGACACCGGCGAACACGCGCTGGGCTTCGGCTCCACCGGCTGGTACCCGTGATCGCGGGGCCCCGGCGCACAGCCGCGGACCCTGCCCTACGGGCCGCTCCCGCTGGTGTGTCCGATCTCCCTGCTGCGCGGCGGTGCGAACAGCCGGGTCACCGGAGGGGCGGGCGCTCCTTCGCAGGGCAGGAGCGGGGGACCGGAGCCGCTCGCGGAGCCCGGCAAGGGGGTGACCGCCCGGGCGGCCGTCCGTCCGTCGGTGTGATCCGGGCCCGGTGCCGCACGGCCGGCAGCGCTCCCGCGTAAGACCCGGGGAGGTCGTCCGCGCGTCCCGTTGACCTGGTTGCCGGAAACATCGGCCGGGCCACCCGGCCGACCGAAGCCCGATCTGCATCATGAGAACCATGGACGAGACACGCACACTCACCGAGGACGAGATGAACGATCTCCTCAGCGACGACGACCGGGACACCGGCGAGGAGGACGACGCGTACGAATGGGTCCGGTGAACACGCCGGACGTCCGGGCAGGGCCGGAACGGGCCGTGGGACCGGGACCCGCACGGGCGGTGCGACGGGTTCCGTTCATGGACACGCCTCCTCGTCAGGTGCCGGGCCTGAGACCCCAGACGTACACCTGATCACCGATCCCCAGCCGGTCCCACAGCGTCTTCGCGTGCTCCAGCCGCAGATTGACGCATCCGGCCGAACCACTCCCGTCGAACAGGTCTCGTACCGGCCGCGGATCGCCTGGCCGCCGTCGAAGTACTGGGCGTACGGCATGGGCGCGCTGTCGTGCAGCTCCGAATGGTCGTCGCGGACGCGGCGGAAGATCTTGTGCGGTCCGGGATGCCCGGGACTCACGTATCGCGTACGTAGTCGCAGCCTCGAACCGTCGGCCACGTGCCGCCACCGCTCACCGACCGAGCGGGCGAAGACGGGCCCGGACCGAAGACGCTGCCCGGGAGAGGACGCGAAGGGTGCTGCGCCGGGCCGCTCCACCCCATCAATTCGACTTAGTATTCCTATACTTCCGGATGCGGTTTCTTTTCAGACCATTCATAATCCGCGTGCGTACGCCGGACGCAGGGGATCAAAAGCTACAGGGCGTGTTGTTCCCGCAGGCCGGAACGGCCCACCTACGTTTCGCCGCATGATTCTGAGACACATCCCAGTCCCGACCGGAGGACAGGGGCGGAACAGACTGGGGCGGTGGGCCGCGAGTGGCATCGGCGTACTCGGCCTGCTGGCCGCCGGGTTGGGGTTGCCGGCCCAGATGGCCGCCGCGCAGCCCGTGGGCGTACCGCTGGTGGACGAGACGTTCACCGGCGCCACGGCGGACCCCGAGTTCGAGGCGTTCGGGTCGGCCTGCCTGACCGGTGCGCCCCAGGCGCCCGCGCCCGGCCCCGGTACCCACCCGCTCACCGGCTGCCCGGCGGCCGGCAACAGCGGCCCCGTACCGCCCGACAACGCCGCGCCGCACGGGTATCTCCGGCTGACGGACGCGTCCAACGACCAGTCCGCCGCAGTGCTCTACAACCACGCACTCCCGGCGAACCAGGGTCTGGTCACCACCTTCGACCAGTGGCAGTACGGCGGCACGACCAACCCTCCGGCCGACGGCATCTCGTTCTTCCTGATCGACGGTGCCGCGTCGCTCACCGCGCCCGGCGCCTTCGGCGGCAGCCTCGGCTATGCGCAGAAGCTGCCCGACGACGACCCGAACGAGACGTTCCTGCCGGGCGTCAACCACGGCTACCTCGGCGTCGGTCTGGACGTGCTCGGCAACTACTTCGGTGACTGGGAGCACCGCGGCAACGGCTGTGCCACGCGCTCGCCCGCCGGTACGTCGTTCCGGGTCCCGGCGCCCGGCGCGAACATGGTGACCCTGCGCGGTCCGGGCAACGGCACCGAGGGCTACTGCTTCCTCACCGCGACGACCAGCAACTTCTCGACGACCGGCCCCTGGCCCTCCACGCTGCCCGGGCAGCTGCAGGGGCCGACCACCTCGATCCCGGCGGGCTCCACGCCGGAGGAGGCCGAGGCGCTCCTGGAGCCGTCGCGCCGCACGGTGACCGTCGAGATTTCCCCGTCGCCCAACCCGGTGATCACGGTCTCGATCGACTTCCACGACGGCAACGGCACCCAGCAGGTGCTGCAGACCCCCGCGCCCCAACCGGTGCCCTCGACCTACAAGTTCGGGTTCGGCGCGTCGACGGGGCTGTTCACGGACGTCCACCTCATCAGGAACGTCACCGTCCACCCCGCGGCCCCGCTGCCCCAGCTCAACCTGGTCAAGCAGATCCGGCAGAACCCGCCGCTGCCCACCCCGGTGACGCCGGGCACCGAGGTGCCCTACGAGTACGTGGTGACCAACAGCGGCAACGTCCCGCTGACGGGCGTGAACGTGACGGACGACCGGGTCACCGGCATCACCTGTCCGCAGATCACCCTCGCCGTGGGCGAGACGATGACCTGTACCGGCAGATACACGGTCACCGAGGCGGACGCGGCGGCCGGTTCGGTCACCAACACCGCGAGGGCGCACGGGCAGGCCGACGGCACGCAGATCACGTCACCGCCCGACGACGTCACCGTCCCGGTGCAGTCCGGGCCCGGTGTCCGGCTGGAGAAGTCGGCCGACGACACCAGGGTGTACGAGGTCGGCGACGAGGTGACCTACACCTACACGGTCACCAACACCGGCCCCCAGGAGCTGACGGGACTCGCGATCACGGACGACCGGGTGACCGGTGTGACCTGCGCCACGATGACGCTCGCCCCGGCCGGACAGCCCGGTGACAGCACCACCTGCACCGGCAGATACACCATCACCGACGCGGACGCGGCGGCCGGTTCGGTCACCAACACCGCGAGGGCGCGAGGACAGTCCGGCGGCACCACGGTCACGTCGCCGCCCGACGACATGTCGCTGGTCGTCGCCTCCGAGCTGGGGCTGCGCCTGGAGAAGACGGCCGATGTCACGACCGCTCGCGTCGGCGACACGGTGACGTACACCTACACCGTCACCAACACCGGCAACGCGCGCCTGACGAACATCGCGATCAGCGACGACCTCGTGCCGAACGTGACCTGCCGGGCCACGGAACTGGTCCCCGGGGCCACCACCACCTGCACCGGAAGGTACACCGTGACCGAGGCCGACGCCGCGCGGGGACAGGTGGTCAACGTGGCCGCCGCGCAAGGGCGGTCAGGCAACACCGAGGTCGTGTCGGAGCCCGGGGACGCCACCGTGACCGTCGTGGGCGAGCCGGGGCTGAGGCTGGACAAGACAGTGGACACGTCGCGCACCTACCGGGTGGGCGACACGGTGACGTACACCTACACGGTCACCAACACCGGACCGCAGGAGCTGACGGGCGTCGCGATCACGGACGACCGGGTGACCGGTGTGACCTGTGCCGCGACGACGCTCGCCCCGGCCGGACAGCCCGGTGACAGCACCACCTGCACCGGCGCCTACCAGGTGACCGAGGCCGATGCCAGGAACGGCCAGGTCACCAACGTGGCGTTCGCGACGGCGGAGAACGGCACCGTCAGGTCGAACCAGGACATGGCCCGCATCGTCGTCAAGAAGAAGCCGTGTCACGACGACATGCACTGCCCGAAGCCGCCGAAGCCGTGTCACGACAAGCACTGCCCGAAGCCCAAGCCCTGCCACGACAGGGGCGGCTGCAAGGTGAAGTGACGCGCATTCACTCCCCTTGACCGCAGGGGGCCCGGGGGCACCCGCCACCAGCCGGTGGCGGGTGCCCCTTCGCGTCCGTCCCGCCGGTGTCGGTGGTGGCCGCTACGGTCGTCGGCATGGAACAAGAACGTGCCGAACGCTTCTCCCCGCTGCCCGGACGGGACGGCCATGTCGGCGGCATCGAGTCGCTCACGCTCGACGGCCGGCGCCACTACTTCGGGTTCGACCACAGCGGCGACATCGTCCTCTCGCCGCTGATCGACGACCCGGACGCGATGGCGGCCTTCGCGAGCGCGCACATGCGACAGACCACCGGTACGCACGACGCGGCGTACTGGGCCGATCTGGTCGCCCACGCCGCCGAGTACTCGGCCCTGGCGGAGGACAGCGACCGCGAGTTCACCACCGAGGGGCTGCGCGGTGGGCTGCCGGCCGCCAGAAGCCATCTGCTCTACCTCCTGGGCGCGGCCACCGAATGGGACGACTGGTTCGACGAGTCACCGCAGGCGGAACGCGCCTGTGAGCGGCTCGGGTTGGACGAGGAGGATCCGGAGTTCATCGACCGGTGCCTGGACGCGGTCCGGGAACACGGCACCCGGGCCCGGCCCGACGAGTGGACGGTGGCCCGCTTCCACCTCGGCGCGGCGATACGGCATCTGCCGGGCAACTGGGAGACGTTGTTCGCTCCGCTCGCGGAGTGCCTCGCGCACCACGAGTGAGCCGTCCTCACGGAATGGGCCGCTCCGCGCCCCGGATCACGCGGCGGCGTGGGCCTCGGGCGCACGGGCTCCCCGGCCGAGTGCCGCGGCCCATGGGCACGGTTCCGGCGCCCGAGACGGGCCCGCGCCGAAGCGCGGGCCAGCCTCTTGCTGGGGGATGAAGTCGGGGGCCGTCAGTAGCGTCCGCCGCGTCCGCGGCCGCGTCCGCGACCCCGTCCGTAGCCGCGTCCGCGCCCGTATCCGCGTCCGCGCCCGTATCCGCGTCCGCGTCCGAAGTCCCGGTCGCCTCCGCCGTAGTCGTTGTCCCCGTCTCCGTGGCCGAAGATGCTCTGAATCTTCATCTTCGTCTCCTTCGCAGGATTCTGAGGGTGCCGCTCCTTGCTCCTGCAGCGGCACTACCGACACTACGACGACCCTCTACGGCCAACAACTCGTGGGAGCCGCAATCCGGGACGGGATTCTTCGCGGCCGTGATTTCTCGGAGCTGCTTCCCGACTTCTTTCGCCGGAGAAGGTTGTTTCCTCTTGGAATCCAGGCGAATCGGCATTTCTGACGATCGAGCCGAAGGAAGCCGCGTCGCCGCCTGTTCGGTGTTCCGGTGAACAGGCGGCGACGGTGCCGATACGATCACGTTTCTCTGACCGGTTCGGGCGAGAGGACACGATCCGTATACCCCCTCAGGGGCATATGACCACGCGGCCCCGTGTTCCGTTCGCGAGGGCGACATAGGCGCCCTTGCCGTTCTCCAGGCCGTACCGGCCGGTGACGGGAAGCGGCCGGAAACTCCCTCGGTCGAAGAACGGCCTGAGCAGGTCGAGGCGTGCGCCGCTCTGCGCGGCGTCGAGCCGGCGGCTGTCGCACCCCAGGATCCGCGTCTCGTTGTGGTACAGGTCGACGAGGTCGATCTCCGCGGTCCGCGTGCCGACCGAGGAGATCACCACCAGTCGGCCGCGGTGTGCCAACGAGGCCAGCGCCGCCGGTGTGGTGACGCCTCCGACGGCGTCGTACACCACATCCGCGCCCTTGCCCGCCGTGAGGCGTTCGACCTGCGCTCCGACGTCCTGCGGGTCGCCGTCGAGCGCGACGAAGGCGTCGATGGACGACGCGGCGGGTGTGTCGTCGGCAGGCTGGACCCGGTCGATGCCGATGACACGGGCGCCGAGAGCACGGCCGATCTGGGCCACGGCGCCGCCGACCCCACCCGAGACGCCGAACACCGCGAGGGACTCCCACGCGGCCAGCCGTGCCGCCTCGACGGCACCGAGCCAGCCGACGACGAAGTTGACCCCCACGACCGACGCCTCCTCGAAACTCAGCCGTTCGGGTTTACGGGCCAGGGCCGTTGTGGGGATCGTGAGATACTCCGCGTGCGAGCCGTCGCGCGAGAAGCCGATGTCCCCTCCCGTCCCCCAGACCTCGACGCCGGCCCATTCGGGTGGTCCGTCGACCACGACCCCGGAGAAGTCGCGTCCGGGCGTGCGGGGAAGGGTCGTTCCCTCCATCCGGCCGGCCACGTTCTTCAGGTCCGAGGGATTCACCGAAGCGGATCTGACGGCGACGACCGCTTCGCAGTGGTGCCGTGCCACGGGGTCGGGGACGTCGGTGACATGCAGGACATCGGGATCTCCGAAACGACTGAAACGCAGAGCACGCATCACAAGCCTTTCCAGGAATTCGCTCAACTGGCCAACGGGGTGCGGGATGTCGTACAAGCGGGGACGGAGGCCCCGCCCAATTCCGGAAGGAATCCGGTGCGATGGCGGTGGGATGTACTCGTTTCAGGCCATTGATTTCGTGTGAAACTCTTTTTTTCGAACATCAGGGACTCCTTTGCCTGGGTGTCAAGTCCGAACGGCCGGTTATGCGGGGCCGTTCATCTTTTTCTCCATTATTTTCGGTCCGCGCCGACGGGTGGGGCGCCGTTGCGTCTTCGGTGACCATGGAATACGGGAGAATTTCCGGCCGTGGAGAATTCGTGTCATGGGCGATCGGTGACGGTGCTTCGACGGCGAGTGAGGGGCGGAAGGGGCGTGCCGTCGGCCTGGGTGCCGCACAGCCGATGGGTGAGTACGGTACGGCGGGCGCGCAGCCGGTCCAGGGCGAACGCCGCGATCACCGCGCCCACCATGGGCGCCACCAGATACACCCACAGGAAGGCGAGCTCGCCGGACGCCACCGCCGGACCGAACTGGCGGGCGGGGTTGACGCTGCCTCCCGAGCTGGTGCCGAGCAGGGCGATGGCCGCACCGATCAGGAATCCGACGAGCCAGGGAACGGCGGGGGCCAGCCGGGGGGTCTGCAGGAAGTACCCGACGAGATACACGATGACGCCCATGCCGGCGGCCTCGGCCGCGAACAGCCAGCCGTCCGTCCAGCCGGAAGCGGGCCGCAGCACGGCGTAGAGGACCGGGGGCCGCCCGACCACCGGTCCCCACACGGCCCGGGCCGCGAGCACCCCTAGGAACGAGCCGACGAGCTGTGCCAGGACGTAGGGGGCCACGGACACGCCGGGGAAGACGCCGAAGCGCCACATGGCGAGGGAGATCGCGGGATTGATGTGCCCGCCGGAGAGCCGTCCGGGCCGGCTGAGGATCAGTCCGGCGAGGAGCAGACCGACCGCCGCCCCGACGATCAGCAGCTTGAGGTGGATCCCGGGAACCGCGTCGGAGAGCGCGGAGGGACCCATGACCCAGCGCACGATCGTGGTGACACCGAAGAGCAGCACGAAGGTCAGGAGACATTCGAGAGCGCTGCGCCCCGCGACGGCCGACGGCGTCGGGGGGCCCTTTCCCGGTGGGGCGGGCGGGGCCGATGCGCTGGACGAGGCGGGGTCGGTGGTCATGGCCGCGATCACCTCCGGACGGTGTGGGGGACGAGGCGTCTTTTTTTGGGGGGTCAGGCCGGAGGGCTCTTGCGGGCGGGCAGGTAGTGGGTGACCTTGAAGGGGTGGTCGGGGTCCACCAGGGACCGCGCGCGCTCCTCGGTCTCCCGGTCGAAGCCGGTGAGACGGCCGCTGTGCTGCCGAAGGTGCTCCTTCCAGGAGGCCACCAGGAAGACCTCCAGGTACGTGTCGGGATCGGTGCCGTCCCGGTAGAGGTCCCAGCTCACCGCGCCGGTGCGCAGCCGTGAGCGGCCCATGGCCCGCATGGACTCGATGAAGAGATCGGCGTTGTGGGGCGGTACGACGTACTCGATGGTGACGAGCACCTGTTCGTCGTCCTCCGCGGGCTCCAGCACCATGGTCGGAGCCGCCCAGTGCATCGAGACCGAACGGTCCAGCGGCGAGTCGGGTACGGCGAGCATCAGCCCCGCCAGCGACGCGGCCGCGAGCGCGACGGCGGCGATCAGCAGGGTCGGCACCAGGCCGACCCCGTCGGCGGCCTTGCCCCAGACGGCGGCACCGATCGCCATTCCGCCCTGGAAGATGGTCAGGTAGAAGGCCAGGGCCCGCGCCCGCACCCAGCCGGGCGTCGTCACCTGCATCTGGGCGTTGAGCATGGACAGCACGCCCACCCAGGCGACCCCGGAGAACACCAGGACCAGACCGACGACCCAGGGAACGCGTACCACCGCCAGCAGCGCCAGCGTCACCGCGAACAGGAGCCCTCCGGTGGCCAGCGCGGCATTGCTCGACCAGCGTCTGCGTACCTGGGGCAGGAGGGCGGCCCCGAGGACCGCGCCCACGCCGACCGCTCCGAGGAGCAGACCGTAGCCCCCGGCCCCCATGCCCAGCCGCTGCCGCGCGACCACCGGCAACAGGGCCCACAGGGCGGCGGCACAAGGGACGAACAGCAGCGACCGGCCGAGCACCCGGCGCACCCTGGGCGCGTTCCGCACGTAGCGGTTCCCTGCCCTCAGGGCGGGGAGGATCCGTTCGGCCCCCATCGGGTCGGGCTCGGCCCGGCGGTGCCAGGTCGCGAGCGCGCCCAGGGTGACGAGGAACGACGCCGCGTTGACGGCGAACACGGTGGCGGTGCCGGCCAGCGTCACCACCAGGCCGCCGAGGGCCGGACCGATGGCCCGGGCGAGGTTCATGTTCACGCCGCCGAGGGCCGCGGCGGAGGGGATCTGCTCCCTCGGCACGAGCTCCGGCTGGATGGCCTGCCACGCCGGGTTCATCAGGGCGGTGCCGCATCCGAGTACGAAGGTCAGGGCCAGGACGCCGTAGGAGTCCATCCGCCCCAGCGCGGTCAGCGCGGCGAGCAGCCCGGCGGCCGTGAACATCAGGACCTGGGCGGCCAGCAGCAGTTTTCGGCGGTCGACGATGTCCGCCAGGGCGCCGGCGGGGATGCCGAGCAGGAGGACGGGGAGGCTGGCCGCTGTCTGGACGAGGGCGATCAGCCCGGCCGACCCCGATTCCTGGGTGATCAGCCACTGCGCGCCGACCGTCTGCATCCAGCCGCCGACGTTGGAGACGAACTGCGCGATCCACAGGGTCCGGAACACACGCAGTCGCAGCGGCTGCCAGGTCGATACGGCGGCGGAGTCCGGAGCGGGCGGTTTCGCGCCGGTCGTCGTGCCACCGTCCCTAGGAGGTGTCATCCGTTGTCGCTCCCTGCGTGGGTATGGGGTGAGGCCGGACGGCGAGCCCGGTGCTCGTTCCCCGAGCACCGGGCCCGCGTTCCGCCTCAGTGCCCGGACAGCATGGCGCGGGCGTAGACGACTCCGAGCCCGTATGCCCCGGCGTGCTGCGTGACCACGTCCATGACCGGGTCGTAGGTCTCGGTGCGGCCCCAGTCGCGCTGCCATTCGAGCAGGGTGGTCAGCCAGGTCGTGGGCACGACGCCGTTCTGCATCATGCGCTTCACGGCGTTGTCGTGCGCGGCCACGGACACACCGCCGCACGCGTCGGTGGGCACATGCACCTCGTACCCCTGGTCCACGGCGGACAGGGCGGCGAGCGAGATGCACACCTCGGTCCAGAGTCCCGCCATCACGATCTTGGGGCGGCCGGTCGACCTGACGGCGTCGACCACCCGCTGGTCCTCCCAGCAGTTCATGGTGGTGCGGTCGATGGGCTCGGTGTCCGGGTACACCTCGGCCAGCTGCGGAAGCAGCGGCCCGGAGAAGCTCTTGGACGCGACCGTGGTCAGGACGACCGGCACGCCGAACACCTTGGCGGACTTGGCGAGCCCCACGGTGGCGTTGATGATCTCGCCCCGGTCGGCGTTGGTCGTGCCGAAGAACATCTGCGGTTGATGGTCCACCATCACCAACACGCTGTTCTCCGGGCTGAGGAGCGACTCCGCGGGGTCGGCCTTCACGTTCTGGGTATTCACCACGATGCTGAACCCTTCGTCTGAAACCGTGTCTGCGCGGCGGACTGCCGCGGCCCGGTGGCGCGTCGGCGGCCGGGAGTGACGGTTCGTCGGCCCGCTACAGGACGAAACAGGCGTCGAAGATCTCGGAGGGGCGGGTGCCGTCCCGGGCGAAGCCCTGGGCGATCCTCCACTGCCGGTGCTCCTCGGACTCGGCCACGGCCTCGACCAGCGCCTGCGCCTGCCGCACACCGGAGGGCGGGGTGGGGGCCACCGTCCGGTGGTAGCCGCCGAAGCAGGCGACCGGGCTCCAGGACGGCTCCACTCCGGGCAGCGGAGCGGCGAGACCCTCGAACTCCCCGGCCGCGTAGACGATGCGGCCGCCGACGACGGTCAGCAGGGACTCGATGTGGGAGATGTCCTCCTCCGGCACCGAGAAGAAGTCCTCGGAGAGCACCGCCAGATCGGCGTAGTAGCCCTCCTTGAGGATCCCCTTGACGTCGCTCTCACCGCTGAGTTCGGCTCCGGCCGCGGTGTACATGCGGAGCGCGGTGGCGCGGTCGATCCGGTTCTCCGGGGACGCCAGCTGCTGCCCGCCGATACTGCGTCCGCGCACCAGCCACTCCAGGGAGAGCCAGGGGTTGTAGCTGGAGACGCGGGTGGCGTCGGTGCCGGCGGCGACCGTCAGGCCGGAGTCGAGCATCTGGCGGATCGGGGGAGTGTTGGCGGTGCGCGCGGCGCCGTAGCGTTCGCTGAACGCGGTTCCCTGGAACATCATGCGGTTCTGGATGGACAACGCGCCGCCCATCCGCGCGATGCGCTCGAGGCCGGCCTCGGACACGGTCTCGGCATGGTCGAAGAACCACGGCACACCACGGGGGAATCCGCCGTCCGCCGCGACCTTGTCGAAGACGTCGAGGTTGGCGCGGATCGTCTCGTCGTAGGTGGCGTGCAGCCGGAAGCCCCAGCCGTTGTCGAGCAACAGGCGTACGGCCGACTCGAGTTCGCCGTCCGCCTGATCGGGGCGGGTCGGCCGGGGCTCGGTGAAGTTCTCGTAGTCCGCCGGCGACCAGGCGAGGTTCTCCCCCGCGCCGTTCAGCCGCAGCCACTCGTCGCCGTCCCCGGGGCGCACCATGCCGATCCACCGCCGCAGGTCGTCCAGTTCCTGCCCCGGGGTCTGCGGGAAGAGGTGGTAGGCGATACGCATGGTCAGCAGGCCCTGTTCGGCGAGCTTCGTCACGGCCCCGTAGTTCTCGGGGAAGTTCTGGAAGCCGCCGCCCGCGTCGATGGCGCTCGTCAGTCCGAGCCGGTTCAGCTCGTGCAGGAAGTGCCGGGTGGAGCCGATCTGTTCGTCGTCCGACAGTTTCGGTCCCTTGCCGAGCGTGGCATACAGGAGTCCGGCGGCCGGGGCGGCCAGCAGCATTCCCGTGGGCTCGCCCGAGTGGTCGCGGACGATCTGGCCCCCGGGAGGTGCCACGGAGTCCTTGGTGAAGCCGACCGCCTTCACCGCGGCATGGTTGAGGATGGCCGACTGGTACAGGTGCAGCACGAACACCGGGGTGTCGGGGGCGGCGGCGTTCAGCTCCGACACGGTGGGCAGCCGCCGCTCGGCGAACTGCTCGCCGGTCCAGCCGCCCACCACCCGCACCCACTGACCCTTGGGCGTGCGCGCGGCCTGCTCGCGCAGCATCCACAGACCGGTGCGCAGCGAGGGGACGCCGTCCCAGCGCAGCTCCAGCAGATAGTTCAAACCGCCGCGGATCACGTGCAGATGGGAGTCGTTGAGCCCTGGAACGATCCGGCGGTTGAGGGCGTCGACCACCCTGGTCCGCTGTCCCACGAAGGGAGCGACGTCCGAGTCGTCGCCCATCGCGGTGATACGCCCGTCGTGTACGGCGAGGGCCGAGACGGCGGGGCGTGCGCGGTCCCCGGTGAACACACGGCCGTTACGGATGATCAGGTCGGCCGGCTCCCGTGCCTCGGGGGCGGGGGAAACGCCGTCCACTGGCATGACGTTGATCATGAGAACGCTCCATGGCCCCGGGGCCGGGAGGCTTGCTCCCACCCGTCGGCCGGTCGGTACTCGGCTGGATCAGGTACGGCACGGGCCGGCCCGCGGACCGGTCCTGCCGCAGGGCTGGTCGCCGCGGCTGTCGACTCCGGCGGTGGCCGCCCTCACGGCGGGGACGGCGTCCGTTCCCGGGCGGGCCGTGTCGTGGCCGGTCGGCCGGTACCGGGCCCGTCCGGGGATTCGGCCGCGGAGGACGGGCGCCCTGCGGTGACGACGGTTGGGCTGGCGGCGATGCGCACCGCGTGGCACGGTCCGAGCGGGTAGTCCATGGGATCTCCGAACTGTGTCCGGGAGAGGCCGAAGCCGTGAGGAGGGACCCGATGCGTCCCGGTTCGGAGGCTAGTTACGTCGCCCTGGGGCGGCATCTCGATCTCGCGCACCGGTGGTCGTACGGTTCCGCGGCCGGCCGTACGGTCAGCCGCCCGGAAGGCCCTGGGACGGAGGAGGTGCGGCGGCCGTGTGCCGAACGGCCTCGCGGGCGGGGGCGGTCGGGTGAAACCCGCGGGCTCCGGTGTGCGGGCTCTTCGATCGGGGGCCGCGGGAGAGGAGCGTGGACCGGTCGGGTGACCGGGTGCCCGGCCCGGCTCGTCAGCCCGCTCCGTGCAGCAGGCGGCAGAGTTCGGCCTCCACGTCGAGGTCGTCCGCCTCCCGGCCGGCCGGAACCAGGTGATACGTATGGGCCAGCCAGTCGGTCACCACGCGGAGCGGGGCGGCGAGCCGGGCCCGGCCCGCCGGGGAGGAAAGGGCGAGGTTGAGCACCATCCGGTGCCCGGCGCCGCTCGGCCAGAGGCGTATGTCCCCGTCACCGGTCGGCCGGAGGACACCGTCGGCCAGGAGGTCGCGGGCGAAGGTCCACGTCACCGGTTCTTCGGTACCGGTGTGGAAGGCGAAGGTCACGGCGTACGGATCGTCCGATCCGTAGCGCAGGGAAGCGGGCACCGTGACGTGCTCGCCCGGGGCGAGCACGAGTTCCATGTCGAGCGACTTGTCCAAGTGGTGGGCCATGGCCTGATCAACTCCTGGGCACCGGGGGCGGCTGCACCGCCGCGCAGGGGCGGCGGCGCAGCTCATCCCGGGATCAGCGGAAGATGTGGTGGCCGAAGCCGTGCGGAAGGCTGGTCACCACGGTCCACGTGCCGTGGACCGAGTGGTAGAGACGGTGGCCGTCGTAGCGGTAGTGGCGGCCGTGGTCGTCGCTGTACCAGCTGCTGCCGGTGCGGTACCAGGTGCGGTAGCCGTCCCAGCGGTGGTCACGGTCCGAGCGGCTGTCGCGGTCCGAGCGGTGGTCACGGTCCGAGCGGTGGCCGTTGTGGCCGCGATCGCTGCGGTCGTCGTCCCATCCTCCGTGCCCGCTGGTGCTCACGGGGTGAGAGACGGACGCCGCTCGCTCGGCCGCGGGGCGGGGTGCCGCAGAGGCGGCGCCGGTGCCGGCCAGGAGCGCGCCACCGGCGATTGCGGTGGCGACGGCCGTGGCGGCGATCCGCCGTCCGATCATGCGGTTCAGCATTGTTGTTCTCCTTGCTCCTTCCGCGACCGCAGGGTCGGCGGCCGCGGAACTCATACCGGGTTGTCCGGGTATATCCGAACCCTACGCGAGATCTAGTTGAATGTTGAACGGATGCCTCATGAGGTATTTCACCTGATCGATAAGGGGAGGAAGGGAGTAAATAGGGCGGCCAGGGTGTCTTGCGGGAGCGGGCCGATGACGTGTCGACGGGTGTGCTGTCGTCGGGCGTGGCCGACGGCCGCACGTCGGCACGCGTGGTGTCGGCCGGTCCGGCGGGCTCTGCGCGAGGGTGTTCCCGGATGCCCGCGTCGTGGTCGCGCAGGCGGTGAACTCGCCTGTCTGACAGGCGAGCTGGGACATCCGGGTGGCTTACGACCTCGTTCACGATTGGCAGCGGCGTCGCGGTGTCTGGGACCTCCGCCTCCGGCGTTGTCGTCAGTCACCGACGCTCCGCGTCGACTCCCACCTCCGCCTTGGATTCGAAGGCCCCAGACGCCGCTCCTTCCCCCACTGCCAATCGTGGACGAGGTCGTTACCGGTCCGCCTGGGTGCGAAGACGTGGCGGGTGAGCGGCCGGTTGCCCGGGGGAGTGGAGGCTCGGCGGGGCACCCCTGGGAGGTGCGTGGAGCGGTTGTGCGCCGTATGTCGTCCGCCCTGCGAACGGGCGCGGGGCGCCTGTGGTTGTCGCGCGGTGAAGCGGGCGAAGGGTGCCGGTTGTTGTCGCGCGGTGAAGCGGGCGAAGGGTGCTGTGTGCGGCCCGAGCGGTGGTGCGGGGGAGGAGCGTGCCCGTAGGGGCGTTCGGTGTGTCCGGCGATGTGCGCGCCGGACACACCGCCGCGGGGATGGATGTGGGGGTATCGCGTCAGGGCGTGGCGTCGAACGCGGACTTGCCCTGCTCGGTCAGGAGGCCGGAGCGCCGCGAGGATCGGGCTCGCCCCACGACGGCACGTCGAACGCGCCCACGCCTGGCAACACGCCCCCGTGGCCGCCGAGTTCGAGCTCGACGGCAGCCCGAGCGGCACTAGTGCTGCGACCGGAAGGGTTCACCGGCTCGCGGCGTCCGGCACGGCACGTCGCCGCGTTGTCGCATTACCCGGCTACGTTCCGTACGAGGGCGATCCTCCGCCCTGCGACGCACCGCACCGGACGCCGCGAGCTTCCCGGCAAACCTTTCCGGCCACAGCACCAGCTCCTGCCCCGCGCCGTAGCAGCACCGGCACCGTGCCGCTGCCGGGGGCCCAGGGTGGTCAGGCGCGTACTCGGGGCACCGGTGCGTGAGGGCGCCTCCGGCCACGCACCGGCCCCTGGACGCACAGCGAGCAGGTTCGGGGACCACCCGGCTCAGAAGCCGCCGACCTCGTGGGCGAGGATCTCGCCGTCGCCCATCTCGACCGCAGCACCCCCTCCGACGCACAGATCACTGCCCTCGCCCCCGACGGCACCACCCTGATGGACACGCGGCCACGCATGGTGCCGCCGCGCTCCAAGGGCGTCCCCGACGACGTCGTCGACCCGGCCGAGGCCGCCGGCGAGATCCGGGCGGCGCTGGGCGGGAAGACGCTCGTCGTCCGGTCGAACGCCGACTTCGCGGGTGATGGGCCGCCCCCCGAAGAGGAATGCGGCCCATCAGTCCTGCGGCCTGCGGTGATCGCGCCGGAGACCGCGAAGACCACCGCGCAGACCAGTCGTCCGCGATTCGCAACGACGATCGAGGATTCCTGCCCTGCGGCCTGAGCGGGTAGATCCGCCCGCCCCTCGGGGTGCTGTGAACAGCCCGGGAACTCCACCGGTCCACCGGCCGGGCTGATCCCGCTGCCCCGGCGTCGACAGTGTCGTGCCGGGGCAGCCGCAGCCGTCAGGTTCCGTCTTCCGCCGCCACCGGCTTGGGGATCAGGAAGGACGCCACGGTGGCCAGGCCCAGCAGGACCACGCCCGCGATCATGCCGGCGACATAGCCGTCGGTCGATGCCGGGTCGGCGGGCTGGAAGGCCGTCTGCACCGCGTAGAGCGCCGCGAAACTGAGCCCGGCCCCGAGGTTGAACGCACCGGCGTTCAGCCCGGGCAGGAATCCGGGGTTCTCGCGCGGTGACAGCACGATGCCGAGGCCGTTGAGCACGATGTTGCCCACGCCCGCGTAGGTGATGCCGACCAGGAGCGAGGCCACGAGCAGCAGGGCACGCGACTGGCCGCCCAGGGTGACGATCATCAGGACGACGGAGGCGGCCGCGCCGACCAGGCCCAGACGCAGGATACGGCGGTAGCCGAAGCCGGCGGCGAGCCGGCCGGCGATGGGACCCATGGCAAGCCCGGCCAGCGCGTACGGCGTGAGCGTCCACCACGCGGACTGTTCGGCGGACATGCCGAGCCCGGCGTGTGCGTCCTGGGCGAACGCCGGGATCAGCCCGTTCATGACGGCGAACACGCCGGTCATGGTGAGCACGGTGGTCAGCAGCGTCGCCCAGGTAGCGCGCTGTCGCAGGTGCCGGGTGGCGACCAGCGGGTGCCCGCTCCTGTCCTCGGTCCGCCAGAACAGGGCGAAGGCGATCGCGGCCACGACGACAAGGACGGCGACGAGCGGCCAGTTAGCGGCGCCGAGCTTGCCGGCCTCGTTCAGCGCGATCAGCAGTGCTCCGACGGAGACGACCAGCAGTGCGACGCCGGGCCAGTCCATCCGGGATGCGGCGGCCGCCTTGGTCTCCGGTGTCATGGTGGCGACCAGGACCGCGGCGATCGCGGCCACCACGGCCATCACCCAGAACACCGAGGCGAAGCCGTGCTTGTCGGCGAGGAACCCGCCGACGAGGGAGTCGACACCGGCGATGCCACCGTTGACGGCGGTGATCACGCCCAGCAGGGTGCCGTACTTCTTCGGCTCGGTGACCTCGACCCGCAGCATGATCAGGCACAGCGGCACCGTCGGCCCGGACACGCCCTGGATGATGCGGCCGACGAACAGCATCGGCACGTTCTGTGCCAGCGCGGAGACCACGCAGCCGACCGCCATGAGCACCATCATCGCGACCAGCACCCGGCGGCGGCCGATGATGTCGCCCAGCCTCGGCAGGAACAGCGAGAACAGGGCCGCGGAGGTGAAGAACGCGGTCTGGGTGAGCCCGATCTCGGCCGAAGTAGCGCCCAGGCTGTCCTCGATGCTCTTCAGGGCCGGGCTGAGCATGCTGGCGTTCAGCTGGAAGGCGAAGCACGCCATGAGGAGCGCAGCGAGCAGCACGCCCACCCGGACCGGACGCCGGTCGGTGACCGGCGTCGGCCCGTCCGGGACGGCTTTGGTACTGGTGGAGACGTTCATTCGGCGCCGTCACCGATCCGCGTCAGGGCGTCCACGACGAGGTCCCAGAAGCGCTCGTGGTCGAGCTTGACGGCGACCTGGGTGTGGCAATCGGGCGGGGCGGGCGCCCGGAAGTCGGTCACGGTCATGCCGAGGGTCAGCCCGCCGGTGAGCTCGATGTCCACCGGGGCCTTGCGCACCGTCATGACGGTCGGGTCGATGACGTAGGCGACGGCGCACGGGTCATGCACCGGAGGGTGCTCGAAGCCCTGCGCCTCGAGGTAGGTGGCGCCGAAGAAGTCGAGCAGCTCGCCCACGAACGCGGCCGGCTTGGTGCCGACCGCGGCGATCTTCTCCCGCACCTCCGGGGTCGCGAGCGCCTGGTGGGTCAGGTCGAGACCCACCATGGTGACCGGCCAGCTCTCGTTGAAGACGATGTGCGCGGCCTCCGGGTCGATGATGATGTTGAACTCGGCGACCGCGCTCCAGTTGCCCTCGTGGTATCCGCCACCCATCAGCACGACCTCGCGGACGCGGGAGGCTATGCGCGGCTCCTTGCGTACGGCGAGCGCGATGTTGGTCAGGCCGGCCGTGGGGACGAGGGTGATCTCGCCCGGCTCATGGGACATCACCGTGTCGATGATGAGGTCCACGGCGTGGCGCCGGTCCAGCTCCAGGGTCGGTTCGGGGAGCACCGGGCCGTCGAGTCCCGACTCGCCGTGGATGTCCGGCGCCGTCTCGATGGTCCGCACCAGCGGCCGCGGACTTCCCGCGGCGAAGGGAATCCCGGTGATGCCGGCGATACGCGCCACGGACAACGCGTTGCGCGTCACCTTCTCCAGAGTCTGGTTGCCGACCACGGTGGTCACGGCGACCAGATCCACGTCCGGGTTCCCGTACGCGAGGAGCATGGCAATCGCGTCGTCGTGCCCGGGATCGCAGTCCAGGATGATCTTTCTGGCCATCAAATGAGCCCCTTCGCTCAGTTGAACAGTTTGCGATGGATCTCGGCCAGCGCCGCAACAGGGCTGCTGCACAGAGTGCGCCGGTACGGTCCCCCGGCTGCCGTCGCGGTCCACGCCGGCATGCGGCGCCGACCCACGGGCGGGCAGCGGAACAGACGGGTACCGCGCACTCTTCCTTGATCACGCGGTGGGAAAACGTTGAGAAAACGATCTGGGAAATCGTTCTCCCGAGAACTTTGCGCACCGACGCCCACGATGTCAATGGGTGAAGTCTTATCTCACGTTGTGACCCGTTTGGGACAGCGGATCGCAGCCTGGGCGCGGGGAGCGACCGGTGATAACGTTTGCCAACTCCCCGCAGGCATCCGCCCGCTTCACGCGGCCGGACCAGAAGAACAGGGCAGGCGATCCGAAGTGGCGGAAGTAACACTGCGAGACGTGGCTCGACTTTCGGGCTGTTCCGTCGCCACGGTGTCCCGGGTGCTCGCCGGCAGCCGGCCGGTCGGCGCGGAAACGGCCCGGCGGGTACGTGCGGCCGTCGACAGTCTCGGCTACCGGCCCAACCACGTGGCCCGCGCGTTGCGCAGCCGCTCGACAGGCACCATCGGCCTCGTCCTGCCGCAGATCACCAACCCGTTCTACCCCACTCTGGTACGGGAGCTGACGCGCGCGCTGCACACCCACGACCGTGCCGTGATCCTCGCCGACTGCGACGACGACCCGACGACCGAAGCGGCACGGATCGACGCCCTGCTGGCCCGGCAGGTCGACGCCCTGCTTGTCGTCCCGGTCGACGAGAAACGCAGCGTGGCCGCGGTGACCGCCGCAGCGGCCCGGGTACCGCTGGTACTGCTGGACCGAGGTTGCGGCCCCGGCGTCGCCGACTCCGTGGTCGTCGACAACGCCGCCGGCATACAGCTCGTGCTGGACCACCTCGCGGCCGCGGGGCGTCGCCGTCCGTGCTTCGTCGGCGCTGCGGGCACCGCCTCGGCGGCGGTCGAACGTCTCGCCGCGTACGAGTCCGGCGTCGGCGCACTGGACCCGCGGGCGCCCGGACGTGTCGAACTCGGTGAATTCTCCGTCGAGTGGGGGCGGGCCGCGGTGGACCGGGTGCGCGCACACCGCCCGGACGCCATCGTCTGCGCCAACGACCTCATCGCCATCGGTGCACTGCAACGACTGCGGCAGCTGGGAGTGGACGTCCCGGGCGAGATTGCCGTCACCGGCTTCGACGACATCCCCATGGCGAGCCTCACCGACCCCGGCGTGACCACCGTCCGCCAGCCCGTTGCCGAACTGGCCGCGGAGGCCGCCCGGTTGCTGGACCGGCGGCTGGCCGGCGAGAAGACAGGACCGAGCCGCACCGTACGCCTCGGGCCGGAACTCATCGTCCGCGGCTCCAGCACGACGGACTGCAGCGGTCCGGCCGACGCCGCGCCCGGCGCCGATGCGGCATGGGCCCGGGAGCCTGCCGGAAACCCGGCGTCATGACCGTGGTCGGCGTCCGGGGCTGACCGGTCGTCGGCCAGGCGCCCCGATCCGCGCCTCCACGCACCCGGCACGCCGCACCGTGTGTCGTCCCGTCGGTGCCCCGGCGGGACGACGGTCGGGCATTCCCGGTTTCGTCACAGGACGGAGATTTCCTCCGCGCTCGGGTAGGACTCCTGCGCGCCCTGCCGGGTGACGGCCACCGCACCGACCCTGACGGCGAACGCGGCGGCCTCGGCCAGTTGCTCTCCCAGGCCGAGCCGCCAGGCCAGGGCGGCGGTGAACGCATCGCCCGCCCCCGTCGTGTCCACAGCCTCGACCTTGGGGCTCGGCACGAGTACGACGTCACCCGTACGGCCATCGGCGACGAGCGCGCCCGCCGCACCCAGCGTGACCACGACCGACCGCGGGCCGAGCTTCAGCAGTGCCCGCGCCCACTCCTGAGGCGTGGCGCCGGCGGCTTCCCCCAGCATGTAGCGCGCCTCGTGCTCGTTGACGACCAAGGGGTCGCAGACGGCCAGCACGTGATCGGGAAGAGGTGCGGGCGGGGACGGGTTCAGAACCAGCCGGGTATCGGGGGAGATGGCCCCGGCCACCTCGGCAACCGTCTCCAGCGGAATCTCCAGCTGAACGGACACGACCCGCGCCGCCTCGAAGAGGGGGCCGGCCGCCCGGACGTCCTCCGGGGTCAGCCGGGCATTGGCGCCCGGCGACACCACGATGCTGTTGTCGCCGGAGGGGTCCACGGTGATCAGCGCGACTCCGGTCGGCGCCCCGCCCACGAGGACGCCTTCGGTGTCCACTCCGGCGGCCCGCTGCGATTCGAGCAGCAGGCGGCCGTGGGCGTCGTCGCCGACCCGTGCCAGCAGCGCAGTGACGGCCCCGAGGCGCGCGGCGGCCACCGCCTGGTTCCCTCCCTTGCCGCCCGGGTGGACGGCAAGATCGGAACCGAGCACGGTCTCACCGGGTGCTGGCCGGCGTTCGACACCGATGACCAGGTCGGCGTTGGCCGAGCCCACAACCAGCAGGTCGTACTGGTGGTGGTCGTTGACGTGCATTGTTCCTGCTTTCCGGGGTCGGACGCCGCTCAGGCGCTGTTCTGGAGAAGTCCGCAACATTCTTCTCGGTGACTACCTTGAACTGGCACCTCGGCCATGCTATCGACCTGCTTTCCCTCTGCGGCTCGCACCGCGTTCCGCACAGCGTCGGCCCAGTTCCTCCGGCCGCGACTCCGGCCGCCTGCGCCTCCGCCCGGGCACACGTCTCCGTCTGCGTGAAGAAGGCGTCGTCGATCGGAGAACTCCACCATCTCCCGCCGGGCGACGCCCGGTTCGCGCGCCTTGGTCTTGCCCACGTCTTCGACGCGCAGCAACTCGTCCTGAGTGCTCACGGGCTGCTCCTCCGGTTCGCCGCGGGTTCGCCGCACGAGCTGCGTACGACAAGGCGGGCAGGAAGGGTGACGGACTGCGGGGAGCGTCCCTCGACGATGTCGACCAGGGTGTGCACGGCGGCGCGGCCGAGTTCGCCGGTCAGCTGGGCGATCGCCGTGATCGGCGGATCGGTGTGCAGGAACCACGGGATGTCGTCGAAGGCCGCCAGCCCGATGTCCTGCGGGACGCGCAGCCCGCGCGCCCGGATCGCGTCCAGCGCGCCGAGTGCCATCAGGTTGTCGGCGGCGAACACGACCTCGGGCGGTTCGGGAAGCGCCAGAAAGCGCTCGGTGACACGGCGTCCGCTGGCGACCTGGAAGTCGCCCTGGCCGATGTAGCTGCCGGGCAGCGCGAGTCCGTGCTCTCGCATCGCCTCGCGGAAGGCTTCGACTCGTTCGTCGCTCGTGGTGGTGGCGGCCGGGCCTGCGATGATGGCCAGCCTGCGGTGGCCGAGGCGGTGCAGGTGGGCGACGAGGTCCCGGATGGCGGCGCGGCCGTCGGTACGCACCACGGGCACGTCCACGCCCCGGATCCAGCGGTCGACGAACACCATCGGTGTGCCGCTCGCCGCCGCGCCGGGCACGAACGGCGAACTGCCGTCGGCCGGGGAGACGAGGAGCCCGTCTATCCGACGGTCGAGGAGCGTACGGATGTGATGTTCCTGCAGGTCGGGGCGTTCGTCGGCGTTTCCGATGATGACGCTGTAGCCGAACGAGCGGGCCTCCTCCTCGACGAAGCGCGTCAGTTCGGTGAAGTACGGGTTGAGCACGTCACTGATGACCAGGCCGAGAGTGTGTGTCTGATCGGTGCGCAGCGAACGGGCGACGGCATTGGGCCGGTAGCCGAGCGTCTCGACGGCGGCGAGGACGCGTGTGCGCGCGTCGGGGCTGACGGAGGGATGGCTGTTGAGAACGCGGGAGACCGTGGCGACGGACACACCCGCCTCGGCCGCCACATCCTTGATGCTCGCCATCTTCCTGACCACCTTCTTGCGGTTCCCGTGGCCTCGGAACCAGCGACTCACCGTCATGAAAACGATTACACGGACGATTGGAATCGATTACGTGACTGAAAACAAGACCTCGCCCGGCAGTCGAGATCAGATCGTGACAAGCGCCCGCCGCATGTGCGGCATCGCAGCCCAGTCCATTCCTCTTCGCCTTCCGGATCGCCCACGCCAACCACCCCAAACCACGCCGACGTTCAGATCAGGCCCGGGAGCGTTCGTAGACGGTGGCCCAGGGCCTGAACCCACTCGGCATCTCACGCCACTGGGCACCGGACCGGAATCGCCCCGGCATCATCCCGCCGTCCGCCGAGGGAGCGAAACCCTGGCAGTGGGCGGCGGCCCCGAAGTGAAGGGCTGCTTCCGTGTGCCGCGGCACACCTGCGCCCCGATCATGCTGGAGGTGGCAGAGTCTGTCGTGACCTCGGCACGGCGGCTCGGGCACTCCTCGCCGACGATCACCCTCGGTTTATGCTCACTTCATGCCGGAGGTCGGAAGCGAGAGGCGAACGGTCATGGGTGGACTGCCGGGGAGGCAGCGGAATCCGCATGTCGTTCGAAACTCCCCAGATTCTCCCCAGAGCCGTCGACGGGCGATTCCTGCTGCTGCGTCTCTCCGAGTCGGTCGTGGATTGCAAGGCTGAATAGATGGGTTGCCTGGGAAAATGCTGAAAGAGGTCACTGCGACCCGCTATGTCACGCCCTTGCGCGAAGGCGGCTCGCTCCCCGGGATCGTCGAGGCCGACGACCTCGGCACCTACGTCATGAAGTTCACCGGCGCCGGGCAGGGCCGCAAGACGCTCGTCGCGGAGGTTGTCTGCGGCCGGCTCGGGCAGCGGCTCGGGCTGCGCGTTCCCGAACTCGTACAGATCCAGCTCGATCCCGTCATCGGGCTCGCGGAACCCGACCAGGAGGTGCAGGAGCTCCTGAAGGCCAGCGGCGGGCTCAACCTCGGGATGGACTTCCTGCCCGGGTCCATCGGATTCGACGGGCTCGCCTACCAGGTCGATTCCCGGGAAGCCGGACGCGTCGTCTGGTTCGACGCGCTGATCAACAACGTCGACCGGTCCTGGCGCAATCCGAACATGCTGGTGTGGCACGGCGATCTGTGGCTCATCGACCACGGTGCCACCATGATCTGGCACCACAACTGGCCCGGCGCCCAGGCTTCCGCCGCCAAGCCGTACGACGCCTCGGACCACGCGCTCGCCCCCTTCGCGCCCGACATAGCGGCGGCGGCCGCCGAACTCGCGCCGCTGGTCACCGAGGAACTGCTCACCGAGGTCACGGCAGAGGTCCCCGACGAATGGCTGGTCGACGAGCCGGGCTTCGACTCCACGGACGAACTGCGCCGCGCCTACGTGGCGGCGCTGCTTCCGCGCGCCGCGACCATTCACGAGCGGATCACGATGGACGGGCCCACGCCCGCCAGGCCGTCGCAGGCGCCCGGCTGGCTGACCGGGGACAGCCCCTGGCCGTACCCCACCAGGAAGAACGACGAGGACGGCACCGACATGAACGGCGAGGACGGCCACCGGTGAGCGAGCGCGATGTCTTCGAGTACGCCCTGCTGCGCGTGGTGCCACGGGTGCAGCGCGGCGAGTGCTTCAACGCGGGCGTCGTCGTCTACTGCCGTGCGCGGGGCTTCGTCGCCGCCCGCACGCATCTCGACGAGGCCAAGCTGGTGATGCTGGATCCCGCCGCCGACGTGGCCGGTGTACGGGCCGCACTGCACGCGGTCGAGGGTATCTGCCAGGGCGGCGCGGACGCCGGTCAGGCCGCCGGTGACGACGCGGGCCGCCGCTTCCGGTGGCTGATCGCCCCGCGCTCCACCGTGATCCAGCCGGGCCCCGTGCACAGCGGACTCACCGCCGACCCCGCGGCCGAGGTGGAGCGGCTGCTCGACCTGCTGGTGCGCTGAGCCCTCCCCGCTCCTTCGCCTCCGCCACGCCGCTGCCCGGCCCGGCGCACGGCGCCGCCCGGAACACTCGCCCGCGGTGTTCCGGGCGGCGCCGAGTCATGTGACATGCGCCCCTGCGGCCGTGGGCCGTTGACACCGGGTGCCGGGGCTTCTAGCGTCTCGTCTGCTGAAGGTACTAAGCGGTCGCTCAGTCATGGGAGGTCCGGCGCGACGCGAGGTTCGCGCCGGGCCCCCGACGTCCGCTGAGCGGCGATCCGAGGGCGAGGAGAACCAAGCATGTCCACCACCGAGCAGCGTGTCGCCATCGTGACCGGAGCGGCGCGGGGCATCGGCGCCGCCACCGCGGTACGCCTGGCGGCCGAGGGCCGGGCCGTCGCCGTACTCGATCTGGACGAGGCGGCCTGCAAGGACACGGTCGAGAAGATCACCGCGGCCGGGGGCACCGCGCTCGCCGTCGGCTGCGACGTGTCGGACGCCGCCCAGGTGGAGGCCGCGGTCGCGCGCGTCGCCGCCGAACTCGGGGCCCCGACGATCCTCGTCAACAACGCGGGCGTGCTCCGCGACAACCTGCTCTTCAAGATGTCCGAGTCCGACTGGGACACCGTGATGAACGTGCACCTCAAAGGTGCGTTCCTGATGGCCAAGGCCGTCCAGAAGCACATGGTGGACGCCGGGTTCGGCCGGATCGTCTCGCTGTCCTCCTCCTCCGCGCTCGGCAACCGCGGCCAGGCCAACTACTCCGCCGTCAAGGCCGGCCTGCAGGGCTTCACCAAGACGCTCGCCAAGGAGCTCGGCAAGTTCGGCATCACCGCCAACGCCGTCGCCCCCGGCTTCATCGTCACCGAGATGACCGCGCAGACCGCCGCCCGGATCGGCATGGGCTTCGAGGAGTTCCAGGCCGCCGCCGCCTCCCAGATTCCGGTCCAGCGCGTGGGCCGCCCCGAGGACGTCGCGGGTGCCATCGCCTTCTTCACGGGCGACGAGGCCGGCTTCGTCTCCGGACAGGTCATGTACGTCGCCGGCGGACCGCTCAACTGACGCGGGGGACCGAGGACATCATGACTGCGCAGGACAGCGGGCGGGTCGCGCTCATCACGGGCGCGAGCCGCGGCATCGGCTACGGCATCGCCGAGGCGTTCGTGGCCCGCGGGGACCGGGTCTGCATCACCGGACGCGGCGAGGACGCGCTCAAGGAGGCCGTGGAGCGGCTCGGCTCCGACCGGGCGATCGCGGTGGCGGGCAAGGCGCACGACGAGGCCCACCGGGAGGCGGCCGTCGAGCGCACCATGGAGGCGTTCGGCCGGATCGACTTCCTGGTCAACAACGCCGGGACGAACCCGGTGTTCGGCCCTGTCGCGGACCTCGACCTCGATGTCGCCCGCAAGGTCTTCGAGACCAACGTGGTCTCGGCGCTCGGCTTCGCCCAGCGGACCTGGAAGGCGTGGCAGAAGGAGAACGGCGGGGCGATCGTCAACATCGCTTCGGTCGCCGGCTTGTCCGCGTCGCCGTTCGTCGGCGCGTACGGCGTGAGCAAGGCGGCCCTGGTCAATCTGACCCTCCAGCTGGCGCACGAGTTCGCGCCCGCCGTCCGGGTCAACGCGATCGCGCCCGCGGTCGTGAAGACGAGGTTCGCCCGGGCGCTGTACGAGGGCCGTGAGGCGGAGACGGCCGCCTCCTACCCGCTCGGCCGTCTCGGGGCCCCCGAGGACGTCGGCGGTGCCGCCGCGTTCCTCACGTCGGACCAGGCCGGCTGGGTCACCGGACAGACCCTGGTGGTCGACGGCGGGTTGTTCCTGAATGCCGGAGTGGGCTGAGACGGCCTGAGGGGATTTCGTCGAGATTGACTCAAGTGCCCTGTCGGGGTTGTGAATTGACCCGGCAGGGCACTGCGGTAGGGTCTGCCGTCCCATGGCTGATCGAGGAGCGTTCACGTGTTCTACCGGGCCAGTCTGCAGGCCGCTGCAGTCCTTGTCTCCCTGTCCCTGCTGGCAGGCTGCGGACTTCTCTCCGACAGTGGTTCGAAAGTCGAGCAGAAGATGGTCGTCGGTACGACCAGTGAGCCCTCCACACTCGATCCGGCGGCGGCGTGGGACAACTCCTGGGAACTGATGCGGAACGTCTTCCAGACGCTGGTGAGCTTCCCCACCGGCAGCAACCGTCCCGAGCCGGACGCCGCGGAGTCGTGCAGGTTCACCGACAGCAGCAGCACGGCCTACCGCTGCAAACTGCGCAAGGGACTGAAGTTCTCCAACGGTGACGATCTCGACGCCGAGGCCGTGAAGTACTCCATCGACCGGATATCGGCGATCAAGGTGAAGGGCGGCCCCGTCGGGATGCTCGGCTCCCTCGACCGGGTCGAGACGAAGGGGGACGACGTCGTCGTCTTCCACCTCACCAAGTCGGACGCGACCTTCCCGTTCATCCTCGCCACCCCCGCGATGTCGCTGGTCGCGCCGAGCGAGTACTCGAAGTACAAGATCCGCGACGACGGCAAGGTCATCGGTTCGGGCCCGTACCTCCTGGACTCGTACAAGCCCAGGAACCGGGCCGAACTGGTCAGGAACCCGGACTACAAGGGCTTCGCCGACCGGAAGAACGACGCGGTGACCATCCGGTACTTCAAGGACTCCGCCCATGTGGTCGCGTCGCTGAAGAAGAAGGAGATCGACGTGATCTACCGCGGTCTCACCGCGGACGACGTCGTCGACCTGGAGTCGGGCAAGGGCGCGAAGAATGAACTGAAGATCGTCGAGACGGTCGGCGCCGACATCCGGTTCCTGGTGTTCAACCCCGAGGATCCCGCCGCCGGGAACGTGGCGGTGCGTCGGGCCATCGCGCAGCTCGTCGACCGCGACGCGCTCGTGGCCAAGGTCTACCGGGGCACCGCCGAGCCGCTGTACTCCATGGTCCCCAAGGGCATCGCCGGGCACACCACCAGCTTCTTCGACGCCTACGGGGACCCGGACCCGGCCAAGGCCAAGCGGATCCTGGAGCGGGCGGGCATCACCAAGCCGGTCGCCCTGACGCTCTGGTACACCACCGACCGCTACGGCTCCTCCACGGCCGCGGAGTTCACCGAGCTGAAGCGCCAGCTGGAGGACTCCGGGCTGTTCCGGATCACGCTCAGGAGCAAGCCCTGGAAGGAGTTCCAGGAGGGCTTCACCAAGGGTGAGTACCCGGTCTTCGGACGCGGCTGGTTCCCGGACTTCCCGGACCCGGACAACTTCATCGCTCCCTTCGTGGGCAAGGACAGCATCACCGGGACGCCCTACCTGGAGAGCGAGATCACGGACCGGCTGCTGCCCCAGACCCGCAAGGAGAGCGACCGGGGCGCGGTCAGCAAGCAGTTCGAGCGGGCCCAGCGGATCCTGGTCGAGGACGTCCGGCTGCTGCCGTTGTGGCAGGGCAAGCTGTACGTGGCGTCCGGCGACGACATCGGCGGCGGCGAGCGCGTCCTCGACCCGCAGGTCGTGATGCAGATGTGGGAGTTCTACCGCAAGGCCAGCTGGTAGCCCGGCCGATGCCGTGACCGGAGGGGTCCGCCCGGCGACGCCCGCCGGGCCCCCTCCGGTCACGGCGGCAGGGGCTCGCCCGGCCCGTTGTCAGTGGCCCCCGGTAGGTTCTCGGGTGAAGAACGTATTACTTACCGGAGGTTGTCGACGTGTCCTACACCGACCTGCTGCCCGAGTCCTGGCGCGGCGTCCTCGGCGAGGAGCTGGAGAAGCCGTACTTCAAGGAGCTCACCGAGTTCGTCGAGGAGGAGCGGGCCAAGGGGCCGGTCTACCCGCCGCGCGACCAGGTGTTCGCGGCTCTGGAGGCCACGCCGTACGAGAAGGTGAAGGTGCTCGTCCTCGGCCAGGACCCGTACCACGGGGAGGGGCAGGGACACGGGCTGTGCTTCTCCGTGCGACCCGGTGTGAAGACGCCGCCGTCCCTGCGGAACATCTACAAGGAGATGAAGGAGGAGCTCGGCCTGCCGATCCCGGACAACGGGTATCTGATGCCGTGGGCCGAGCAGGGCGTGCTCCTGCTCAACGCGGTTCTGACGGTCCGCGCGGGTGAGGCCAACTCGCACAAGGGCAAGGGCTGGGAGAAGTTCACCGACGCGGTGATCCGCGCGGTCGCCTCCCGCCCCGACCCGGCGGTCTTCGTGCTCTGGGGCAACTACGCCCAGAAGAAGCTGCCGTTGATCGACGAGACGCGTCACGTGGTGGTGAAGGGTGCGCACCCGTCGCCGCTCTCCGCCAAGAAGTTCTTCGGCTCCCGTCCGTTCACGCAGATCAACGAGGCGATCGAGGCGCAGGGGCACGAGGCCGTCGACTGGCGCATCCCCGACCTGGGCTGACGCCGCGGGGCCGGAGGCGGCCGTTCGACGGGACGGCCGCCCGCGCCCGCACCGGCTCCGGCGGGACCTTCCGGCCGGAGCCGCACGCATCCGTACGCGTCCGGGGTCCTCGCGGGTCTTCGGGGCCCGGGGCGGTGTGCTCGCCGCGCCGGTAGCGGAACGCTCGTGCGCCGCTCGGCGCCCGATGGACGGCCGCGCCGGCCCCGGGACGCACCGGACGCCGCGCGCGCTGATCCACGGAGATCCGCGAAGATCCGTCGGAGAGGCCCTAGCGTTCGAGGGGGAACGGGTGGACCGGACGAGGAGGCCGCGGTGACCGAGCAGCGGGAGGCGTCGCCGGACGCCGTCATGACCAGGATCGGCCAGGCGATCATGCTGCTGCACGGCGGTGACCGGGAGGAGGCCCGCAACCGTTTCGGCGCTCTCTGGTCGGAGATCGGCGAGGACGGCGACGCCCTGCACCGGTGCACCCTCGCCCACTACATGGCCGACACCCAGGACGACCCCGGCGACGAACTGGCCTGGGACCTCAGGGCCCTGACCGCGGCCGACAGCCTGACCGACGAGCGCATGACGCAGCACTCCGACGCCCTCGCGGTGCGGGTCCTGTATCCGTCGCTCCACCTCAACCTCGCGGCGGACTATGTGAAGCTCCAGCGGGACGACGAGGCCCGGACCCATCTGGACCGGGCGCGCGCCGCCTCCGGGGTGCTCGCGGAGGACGGGGCGGACGACGGGTACGGGGGAGGGGTCCGCGCCGCCATCGCACGGCTGGAGCTGCGCCTGCGGGAGATGTGAGCGGGTGGCCCGTCCGCACCGGACGGTCCACCCGCTCGTCGTGCTCGCCCGGGGTCAGCGGCCGTAGGTCTCGTCGCAGATGCGGGACTGCGGGCTGCCCGTCGGCCAGTGGCCGTATCCCCGTCCCAGCGCGCAGACGTCCCGCCCGGACACCGGGGCGGGCAGGACCGGTACGGGTGCGGGGATCACGGGCGGGGCCTGACGCGGACGGTGGCGCACCGCGCCGGTGTGCTTCCGCTGCCGAGGAGGGTGCGGTGCGGCCCGGCGCGCGTCCGGCGGCGAGCCGTGCGCGGCGGAGGACGAGGTGGTGGACGGACCGGCGGCCGGCTCGGCGGCCAGGCCGTCGTGGACCGGTGGCCGTGCGATCTGGGGTTCCAGGTCCGGGGAGGGCCTGCTGTTCCCCGGCCGGGGCGGAACGTCCTGCTGCGGCGTCACGGACACGCAGCCGGACAGTGTCGCGACCGCCACACCGGCCAGGAGTTTCACGATGGTTCTGGTTCGTTGCACCCGAGCAACTCTGCTGTGCCGACCCGGTGTGGGGTGAGCCGGGAAGCAGGGATTGGCCCGCACGAGTGACTCCGGTCGGCGCAACGTCCCGCCGCGGGCCGGTGCGTCACCCTTTCGGACCCCCGGGCAGCACGGACCGGCCATCCCCGCCTCCGCCGACAGGAGGCAGCCGCGGCGCACGTATGCTGCCCGGACGAAGCACACGCGCGGCCGGCCGGGTCACCGGGCCGGTCGGGCCCAGCGGCGAACGCCGGGCAGGCCGACGCCGAACACCGAAAGGGAGTACCCGTGAAGGTCGGATGCATCGGGCTCGGCGACATCGCGCGGAAGGCGTATCTGCCGGTTCTGACCGCTCTTCCCGGGATCGAACTGCACGTGCAGACCCGCACCCCGGCCACCCTGGCCGCGGTCGCCGAGGCCCACCGGATCCCGGCCGGGCAGTGCCACGCGGACCTCGGGTCCCTGATCGCCCAGGGGCTGGACGCGGCGTTCGTGCACGCGCCCACCGCCGTGCACCCGGAGATCGTGGGGCGGCTGCTGGAAGCGGGTGTCGCCACGTACGTCGACAAGCCGCTCGCCTATGAACTCGCCGATTCCGAAAGGCTGGTGAACCTCGCCGAGGAACGCGGGACGAGCCTTGCCGTCGGCTTCAACCGCCGGGTCGCACCCTCTTACGCACAGTGCGCCGAGCACCCGCGCGAACTGATCCTCATGCAGAAGAACCGGGTCGGCCTGCCCGAGGACCCGCGCACCGTGGTGCTCGACGACTTCATCCACGTCGTCGACACCCTGCGCTTCCTCGTCCCCGGCACGATCGAGCACGTCGTCACGCACGCCCGGATCGTCGACGGTCTGATGCACCACGTCGTGCTGCACCTGTCCGGCGAGGGCTTCACCGCCGTCGGCACGATGAACCGGCTCAGCGGCTCGACCGAGGAACGCCTGGAGGTCTCGGGCCAGGACGCCAAGCGCGAGGTCCTCGACCTCGCGCAGGTGATCGACCACAAGGGGCAGCCGAGCGTGCGGCGGCGGGGCGACTGGGTGCCGGTGGCCCGCCAGCGCGGCATCGAGCAGTGCGTGCTGGCCTTCCTGGACGCCGTACGGGCCGGGACGGTGCTCAGCGCCCGGGACGCCCTGCAGACGCACGAACTGTGCGAGCGCGTCCTGCGTGACCTCGGCTGCGCCTGACCGGGCCGTACCCGGCCCACACCCGCCCCCGTACGCGCCCGCGGCTAGCGGTCGGTCTCCGGCGTCGGGCCACCGGGCACACCGCCCTCGGCGCCCCGGTCGCGCCTCCTCACGGCCCGCACGCCCACGGACGCGGCGTACACGACCAGTACGGCCGCCGCCCCCACCAGCGGCCAGTCGCCCCACCGGACGTACAGGGTGGTGCCGGAGGCCAGGGGCACGTCGAACACCTCGGCGCCACTGGTGTCCGTCCCGAGCGGGGTGCCGATCCGCTCGCCCCGGGGGCCGTACACCGTGCTGACGCCCGTGAGCGTGGCGTGCACCACCGGGCGGCCGTTCTCGGCGGCCCGCAGCGCTCCCAGCGAGGCGTGCTGTTCGGGGGCCCAGCTGTGCTGGAACGTCGAGGTCGACGACTGGACCACCAGGAGCTGCGCGCCGTCCCGGGTCAGCCGGCGGCTCATGTCGGGGAAGGCGGACTCGAAGCAGATCAGCGGCCCGATCCGCAGCCCTCTGCCGTGGACCGCGTCGGGGAGCGGCATCGTCACCGGACGGGCGCCCCGGAGCCGGTCCTCACCCGCCGCGCGGCCCACGGACGTGGCCCAGCCGAGCAGCGAGCGCGCCGGGATGTACTCACCGAACGGCACCAGCCGCATCTTGTCGTAACGATCTCCGGTCAGACCGCCCGGGCCCACCAGCATCGCCGACTTGAAGATCCCCGTCCGGCCCGATCCGTCGCTCTGCCGGGCGTCCGCATTGATCAGCACGTCCGCACCCACCCGACGCGACAGCGCCGCGATCCGGGCGGTGACGTCCGGATGCCGGGCCGGATCCACACCGACGCTGCTCTCGCCCCACACCACCAGATCGAGGTCGCGTCCCGCCAGCGATCCGGTCAGCCGCTCACCGGCCGCGAGCCGCCGCTCGACGCTGTGCGGGCTCGTGAGCACACCGGGCTGCACCACGGCGATCCTCGCCACCCCCGACGGCCGGGGCTGCGGTGCCCAGCCGGCCGCCGCCCCCACCGACAGGGCGCACAGCGCGACGCCGACGACACCGGCCTTCCGCGCGCCACCCGCCACGAACAGCAGCACGACGGCGGTGTTCACCGCGACCACCAGGAGACTCACCAGCCACACACCGCCGATCGAGGCCACGCGGAGCGCCGGGGCCACCTCCCACTGGCTCGCTCCGAGCAGTCCCCAGGGTCCGCCGAGTCCCTGCCAGGAACGGACCGTCTCGATCAGCAGCCAGCCGCACGGCACCACGAGGAGGGCGGCCGCGGCCGTCGCGGCGGACACCCTGCCCCGCAGCAGCCGGAAGACCAGCAGACCCCACGGTGCCCACAGCAGTCCGAGCAGCGCCGCCAGGATCAGCAGGAACACATGCAGGCTCGGCAGCAGCCAGTGATGCACGGCGAGCAGGAACCCCGTCCCGCCGAGCCAGCCGTCGAGCGCGGCCCGGCGCCCCGTACCGGCCGACCGGATCAGCAACAGCCACGGCACCAGGGCCACGTAGGCGAACCACCACAGGGAGGGCGTCGGGAACGCGAGCGCGGGCAGCGCACCGGCGAGCAGCGCGAGACACCTGCGCCATGGGGCGGACCGCAGCACGCGCCCGCACCGGCCGCGCCGCTCGGGCGGGCCCTGCTGTTCCGGCCGCTTCCGCCGTTCCCGCCGCTCCGGCGGGCCGTACCCACGACACGGCCCGTGCCGTCCGCGCTGTCCGTACCGCTCGTGCCGACCGGTCGGAACCCGCATGCCGCGCCTCCTCGTCCCGCCTGGTCAGCAGTCTCGCCCCGGGCCCCCCGTTCCGCAGTTCTTCCCCGGCGCCGTGGAGCGGAAGCACGGCGGGCGGGCCCGCCCGAGGCCGGCACCGGTGCCGGGGCGGGCCCGCGTCCGGGCCGCGGTCAGCAGGGCACCACGGCCACCGGGCCGAGCGCGTGGCTGAGCGTGGTCTGGGCGACGGGGGAGAGGCCGAGCCCCAGCGACTCGCCGCCCCGGCGCCGGCCGATCACCGTCAGGGCCGCGGTGGCCGATGCCGTGACGAGCGCACGCGAGGCCGATCCGCCGACCGCCTCCCTGACGACCTCGACCTGCGGATACTGCTCCCGTCGGCCGGCGGTGAGTTCGGCGAGGGTCCGCTCGGCCGACGCCGCCGCGGCCTCCCGGTCGAAGACGGGACCTCCGGACAGCATCGAGGAGACCATGGTCCAGCCGTGCACGATCCGCAGTTTCGCACCGGGCCGGGCGGCGGCCGCTGCGAAGGCGAACTCCAGCACCGCCTCGCTGCTCTCGTCGGCGGCCACGCCGGCGACGACGTCCCGCAACTCCTCCTCCCGGTCCTCCTCCGGCGTGCCGTGGACGACGACCACGGGGCACTTGGCCATCGAGGCGATCGCCATGCTGTTGGACCCGAGCAACAGCGACCGAAAACCTCCCAGCCCGCGGGAGCCGACCACCACCAGGGACGCGTCGCGGCTGAGCGAGGTGAGCGCCGCCGCGGGGAAGTCCATCGGGGTGAGCGTCGTCGGGTGCAGGGCGGGTGCGAGCCGGGAGACCCTTCGCACGCACTGGGCGAGCAGCTCCTCCGCCTCGCGCCGCTGCGTCTCCTGGACGGAGTGCGGGGCCGGCGTCCGGGCATGCACGACGACGAGCGCGAGCCCGCGCCGGACGGCCTCGCGGGCGGCCCAGCCGAGGGCTTCGAGGCTGTGCGACGAGCCGTCGACGGCTGCGATCACGGGAGGCTCGTTGGTCATGGTGTTTCCCTCCAACATCTGCGGTACGCGTCCCACACTGGTACGCGTCCACGCGGTACGGCAGGGACTTTCGGCCCCAACCGCGCCGCGAGGCCCGGTCCTGTGCTCCACGAACGGCGAAATGCAAAACAAACGGTGAAATGCGAACTATGAGGCCAAAAGCCTGAATGGCTTGATACTGGGACCATGACACAGAAAACGTCCGCATCGCACGCCCCGGCGACTCTTTCCATGAGGGGCCGGGACATACGGGTCCGCACGGTCGGGATCGTGGCGTTGACGGCCGTCGCGATCTGGTTCATCGCCGCGAACACGGTGTCCGTCGCCATCCGGCTGTGGATTCCCGTCGTCGTCCTGCCGCTCTGGTCGGTGCTGACCGTGACCCTGCTGGCCGGGCTGGTGCTGGGAGCGCTCGTCTCCCGTCGTCGGGGCAGGCGCTGAACCCGCCCGGGGCACGTTCGGCCCGTGACGGGTTCGGTGCCCGGCGGCCCGGGCCGTGGCTTCGGAGTGCCGCCTGCCGTGCGGCGCCCGGCGCACACGCAGCCCCTCAACACCCGGAGATGGTCCGAGAAGGGCGGTCCGCCGCAGCGGACCGGCGGCTCGGCGGCCAGCTCGCACTCGGACCAGCGCCTGCTAACCGCTGACTCACCGCGCGGTTGGACCACCAGGCGAGACCGGCACAGCCTGGAATGCGGGCAAGGGCCTCGACGGGCGTAGCGCTGCGCGTTCAGAGGGGGAGCCGTGCCCGCGTCGCGGTGTCCCCTTGCCGCGCCTGCATTCTCGCCCTCGCCTCCACCGCCGCGTCCAGCCAGTGGCACAGTTCGTCCAGTGCGCCCCGCGCTCGCTCGGCGTCGCCCGTGGTGAGGTAGTCCGCCTGGAGACCGGCGAACGTGGCATTCAGCATCGTCGCCGTGATCAGCGCCGTCCGCTCGGGTACGCCGCGCAGCGTCAGGCACGAGGCCACGAACTCCGCCCTGCCCCGAACGAAGTCCGGTACCGCAGAAGGCAGCCGGCCTGCTGCGGCGAGCCCTTCGATCTCGCGGATCAGCCGTGTCATGGGCAGTTCGGCCTCGTCCAGGTTGCGCTCCCAGGCCGATCGTACGACGGCGCTGACCGGTACAGCGGGGTCCTCCCACCCCTCGGTCGTCCGCAGCGCGTGGTGCTGCTGTTCGTCCAGGCGCCGCATGACGGCGATGAGAAGCTCCCGCTTGTCCGCGAAGTGGTGTGTGAGGACGCGGGTGCTCTGGCCCAGTGCCGCGGCGATGCCGCGCAGGGTGAACTGGCCGATGCCGGTGTGGGCGAGGTGCCCGATCACGGCGTCGAGCACCTCGCGGGGGCGGTCCGGGTTGACCGGTCTGGGCACCGCGTCGGCCCTCCTTTCTCGGCAGGGGCGTTCCCGGGCCCCTCGGTGTGCGGTCACTGTTTCATATCCGGCCTCACACCTCGTAAGGGAAACGTCTGTTACCTTTATTTGGTGAGTGTGCTCTTCCGTCAAGCACCCCTCTGGCTCTGTACGTTGACGCTCGCCGCCTTCGCGGTGCAGACCGACGACTTCATCATCATCGGCGTCCTCCCCGACCTCGCCCGTGACCTGCATGTCGGCGAGGGAGGTGCTGGCCAGCTGGTGACCGTGTACTCCCTCGTCTACGCGCTGGCCGCCCCTGCCTGGGCGCTGCTGCTCGCGCGGATCGACCGCAAGCGGGCGTTGTGCGGCGCGCTCGCCGTGTTCGCCGCCACCAACCTTGTGGTCCCGCTCGTCACCTCCTTCCCGGCGCTGATGGGTCTGCGCGTCTCCGCGGCGCTCGCCGCGGCTGTCGTCATGCCCGCCGCCCTCACCGAGGCCACCGCCGCGGCCCCGCCCGACCGGCGCGGCCGCTATCTCGCCACGGTCATGACCGGACTGACCGGCGCGGTGTTGATCGGCGTCCCCGCCGGTACGTACATCGGCGACGCCGCCGGCTGGCAGGCGACCTTCGTGTTCGCCGGGGCGCTGGGCGCGGCAGCGCTGCTGCTGGCCCTCGTGACCGTGCCCCGTACTCCCGCCGTAGCCGAACCGGCGGCAGACGTAGGGGAGTTGCTGCGCCCCGTCCTGAATCGCGCCGTCCTCGTCGTCCTCCTTGTCACCGTGGTGACCGTGGCGGGCAACCTCGCCTTCCAGACATACCTCGCGCCCTTCCTGGCCGACCTCGCCTCCGTGACCCGCAGGCAGCTGGCGCTTCTGCTGGTGCTCTCCGGTGCGGGCGGTCTCATCGGGACGCGCCTGGCGGGACGCTTCGTCGACCAGTACGGATCGCTGCGCGCCCTCGTCGCGGCGGGTGGGCTCTTCTGTGCCGGGATGGCCGCGTTCTGCGGGTTGTGGGTGTCCCGTCCGGTCCCGCTCGCGCCCGTCGCCGCCCTGCTGATGTGGTGGTCGGCCGCGGCCTGGGCCGTACCCCCCACCCTCCAGGCCCTGATGGTCGACCGGGTAGGCCCCGAGGGCGCCATCCAGGCGATGGCCCTGCACAGCAGCTCCGCATACGTCGGAGCGGCGGCCGGCGGAGCTCTGGGCGGCGCCCTGGTGGTTGTCGACGCGGGTCTCCTTCCGGCGGTGGCCGCCGTCCTGGTAGGACTCGCGCTCGGGGGCGTGTGGTGGGCGGTGCGGTCCGCCCCGGCTGCGGTGGAACGTCCGGATGCGTGTGCCGGGCCCGGTGAGGCGGAGGCGGGTGCCGCCGCCGGCGAGCACGGCGCGCGGACGGAGCGGGGCCACCGGCGGTGAGGGGGAGAGCGGTGAGGTGGCGGGCACGGGTGGGGAGCGGTGACGGCGCGGAGCCGTGGTCAGCCGTCGGCCTCTCCGTCCCTGCCGAACTCCAGGAGGCACAACCCCTCATGGGGTGCGGCCGCAAGGGGAGGGCGTAGCCCGAGCCCTGCGGCCTTGCCCAGCATCCGGAACTCCTCAGCGGCGCGCTTCTTGCCGTCCAACAGGACGAGCATCGGTGTCGTAGCTGCCGGGCTTGAGGTGGAGACACAGGCGGGGGCCGGCCGTGGTCGGGGTCGGTGGCGTGGTGGCCGAGGGCCGCGGCATCGGGGCACGCTTCCAGTTCAACCGGTGTCGCAGGAGCGGGGTCCGGCCCGGGGTGCGTAGGTGCGGCGGACCTGGGGCAGCAGCGAGACGCCTGATTCGTCGAGGAACACGGTCCAGGCACGTGTGTTCACCGCACGTCGGAAGTATAGCCGTGCCCGGATGTGCCGCCGAGCCGGTCATCGACCTCTGGGACCAGGGGGTCCCTGGGCGCCATGGGGCGCTGGCGCATCTCAGCGGCCAGGACGTCCGCCGAGCATACGAAGGGCCGATCTGTAACCGTGCTTCCGTGGCAGGAAAAGATGGGCAGTGAGGTCATTTGCCGCGGCCGGTGATGAGGTCGCGCGCGCGATCGACCAGCCCCAGCCCAGGGGAGAGGATCTTGCTGGCCAGTGGGGAGCTCCGGGGGCCGGGGTGCGGACGAGTGGGGGCGGACTCTTTCGAAAGGCGGGCTTCCTGGCCCAAAAGGTCCAGAAGCTCTGGGCCACAAGCCGCACGGAGCTGAGCGAAGAGATTGTCCTCCTCGTCCTGGACGTGGGCGCGGACCTCGGTGCGAAGCTTGGCGAATAGGTGGACGAACTCGGGCTCGTCCGCGTCCATCCCTTCGAGGTCTTTCAGAAGCTGCTCGACGCGACCGTGGTCGGCGGCCTCCTTGTCGGCCAGCGCATCCCCGCGCGGGATGTGCTCGCGCACTGCCGGATACAGGTGTTGCTCCTCCGCGACCGAGTGTCGCACCATCTCGATGGTCAGCTGGTCGAGCAGTCGCCTGCGCTCCGGGCTTCCGGGCGGAAGGGCTTCGATCCGGTCGAAGAGGTCGTCCATCTCGCGGTGGTCGGCCGTCAGTTCCTCGATGACATCGCCGCCATGTTGCATGACGCATACCGCCTTCCGGTTCCCTGTGCGGCCGGGGCCGGCCACGCGGAGAACGTGTTCCCGCGTCTTTATGGCGTGGGCCGTGCCTGTTTCGCCGCGGTGGCGGAGCGTGAGCAAAGGGGATCCTGGTGTATTCGGGCGTTTTGGCAACGCGGCTAAGGGCTGTCCCGTAATCCCTGGCGGGCGCACGACGACGGCTACGGCACCTCGCCGCGTTGTCGGAACGTCCACATACATCCAGTATGCGGACGTCCTCCGCCTTACGATGCACCGCATCCTTGGCCCGATCCGGCAGCGGCCTGTACCCAGTCGGTGCCCCTGCCGGAGGAGTACGGCCACTGGCGGGGCGTCTGCAACCGACTGCGGACGCGGACCGTCGACGGCACCTGGGAGCGGGGCTTCACCGCTCTGATGGCCCAGTCCGAGGCCGACGAGAAACCGGGGCGTCTCAGTGGGCTCCACGATCGTGCGGCCCATCAGCGCGCGGCCGGGTGCGCAAAAAAGACCGCGGCCGGTGAGACCGACGGCCAGGCATCAGCCGGTCCCGCGGCGGACTGACCACGAAGATCCACCTCGCGGCCGACGGGCGTTGCCGACCGCTGGCCTTCCATCTCACCGCCGGACAGTCCGACGACGCCCCGCCTCCATCGACGTCATGGCCCGCCTGCGCGTTCCCCGTCGTCGTGGACGGCCCCATGGTGATGGCCTGCCGCCCTCGGCCGAATCAGTGGTTCGGTCGGGGGCCCGGTGCGCGAAGCGCCCCGGGCGGGTATCCGGAGCAGTGAGCGACGGGTGCGACCCCGTCTTCTGGCAGAGGGACGACTTTTGAGGTGGCACGTGATGAACGACCGACCGAGTTCCGACACGGCTCGGCCCGAACATGCCCACAGCACCGACCCGGCCATGCTGGGCATCTACCTCAACGACCACCTGATGGGCGCAACCACGGGGGTGGAGCGGGTTCGCCATCTGGTACGCACCGTTCGCGGTTCGGCGCTCGCCGGGGCGCTCGGACCCGTCGCCGCCGAGATCGTCCAAGACCGGATGGCTCTGCTCGGCATCATGAGAGATCTGGGCATCCCGGTGCGCCGCTACAAGGTCTGCGCGGGCTGGACGGCCGAAAAGGTGGCGCGCCTGAAGAGCAATGGTCGCCTCGCACGGCGTTCTCCGCTGAGCACCTTGCTGGAATTGGAGATGCTACGACTGGCGGTGGAAGGCAAGACAGCCGGATGGCAGACCCTCCGCGGACTCACCGCCACCGAGAAGCGCTTGGATCCGCAACTGCTCGACGACCTCCTCGACCGAGCTCGGCGACAGCAAGGCGTAGTGGAAGAGTGGCGTACCCGCCAGGCCGCTTCAGCCTTTGGGACAGCTTGACACGTACCGCTGTGCGCCGTATACGGGCCCCTTGTGTCGGCCTGCCCCATCGGCGGCAAAGACTGATCGCGTCGGTGGGGGCGATGAGTTCCTCGTGAGCGATGAGGTGCAGGGCCGGTATTCCACCCCATAGAGGCCAGGACGTGCAGGCGCCGGCAGTGGCGGGCGACAGCCTGCCCAGTGGCTTCGCCGAGGTTGTTCCACAAAGGTCACCCGTCAGCGACCTGAATAGCCTGGGGTTCCCCCAGTCGTGCCGTCTTCCGCGAAGAACGCTGCGCGGGCCAGCCTGTGGGCGTGCCCGTATTCCGTAACCCGGTGACAGCCTGGAGGTGACAGCGACTCTCGGCGCAGCAGCCACGTCATCGAGAGGCGGATCGGTGCCCGAAGAAGTGCCACCTGTGCGGCCCGCTACTACTCGGGGAGACGGGGCGGTCGTCGTGGGATCGGTGCGCATGCTCCGCCCGGTGGGTGTCGTGTTGGCCTGGCGCGTCTTCGCGATCTGCGATCGGCTCGCGGCCTGGCTGTCCGAGCTCCCGGCGCGAGGCTCTGGAATGCTGGGATGGGCGACGCCCAGCGGCCACTATCAGGCTCAGCCCGAACATGGCCAGCGCCCCGACGACGATGCCGTAGAGGAACAGTGTGCCGGTGGACCCGGTCACGTGATATCCGAACACCGAGAAGCCGTTGTTGAGCTGGTGAGCGCTGCCGCCGTTGGCGAAGATGCCGGCCACGGCAACGACAACCGCGGCGATCAGAATGATGAGCCCCAGGAGAAGAATCATGGCGTGCTCCGGGAATTGCGGCGTATATCCAGGTTAAGTCCGCTCAGGAGATCGGAGCGTCCGACGTCGGGCTTGGGTCGGCGCGCTCGGCGACCAGATCCATCGCCTGATCGCAAGGGAAGGCCGACCATGAGAATCGCCAAGAAGATCGCGCACAAAGCCGAAGTAATCAAAGGTGGCTCCAGAAAGATCGCTGGCCGAGGAACAGGTAGCCGACGTCTACAGGCGGAAGGCCGCGGCGACGTCGTCGGCGCCGGCGCAGGTTCCGGTACGCATCTGATCGGCGCGGTGTTGGACGATTTCGTGCGGGAGACGGGCGCCTCCGGGTGCTTGGTGTACCTGCTGCCGCCGGGCGAGCGGGTGCTGCGGCTGGCGATGCTGAGGGGGGTTCCCCGGCAGGTCGCCGCGCACTGGACGCAGGTGCCGCTGGCGGCCCGCACCCCGGCGACCGACGCCGTGCGCGAGCGCTGCCTGGTGTGGATAGGCTGCCAGGAAGAGATGGCGCGGCACTACCCGCAGATGGCGCTCGCGCTCCCCTACCCCTTCTCGGCGGCCGCTGCCCCGATCACCACCGGCACCACAGCATGGGGCGCCCTGGTCGTGCGGTGGCCCGGCTCGCATCCACCGGCGCTGACCCGACACGAACGCAACGCGGTCCGTACCTCCTGCCGCCGCCTGGGCCTTCTGCTGCGGCAGGCCGCCGAAAGCGGCCACCCGCTGCTGCCCGGGTCCGAGCCCCAGGTCCTGCCCTCCCCGCGTGCCTACGCTCGCGGGCCGGCACAGGAGGCGGCAGCGACGGACTTCGCCGAGCGCCTGCCCGGAGGGTGCTGCACCTTGAACCTCGACGGCCGGATCACCTTCATCACAAACACCGCCGCCGACCTTCTCGGCGCCAGCGCCGCCGACCTGCTGGACGCCCTGCCCCGGCAGGTCCTGCCGTGGCTGGACGACCCGGTGGTCGAAGACCGCTACCGGGCCGCGGTGCTCAGCCACCAGCCCACTTCCTTCACCGCCCGGCGGCCACCGGACAGGTGGCTGTCCTTCCACCTCTACCCGGGCGTCTCCGGCGTCAGCGTCCGCATTGTCCCGGCCTCCCCCGCCCCTGCCTCGGAGATGTCAGAGGTCCCGCTCCCCGCACCGCCGGCTGCACCGGGCCGGTCGACCGCCCACCACCACCTGATGCACCTTGCCGCCACGCTGACCGAGGCCGTCGGGGTCACAGACGTGATCGACCGGATTGCTGACCTGGTCCCGACTGCCTTCGAGGCCCAAGCCCTCGCCCTGATGATCGCCGAGGAGGGCCGACTGCGGATCATCGGCTACCGCGGCTACACCGCCGAACACATGGACCGCTTCGACGGCATCCCCCTGGCCTCGGACACCCCTGCCGTGCGTGTCCTGACCAGCGGCGTCCCCAGCTTCTACGCCACCTTCTCAGACCTCAAGCGCGCGTATCCCCCCGCCGTCCTGCAGGACGGCAAGGCCGCCTGGGCCTTCCTGCCCCTGATCGCCTCCGGCCGCCCCGTCGGCTCGCTGGTCCTCGCCTACGACCGGCCGCACCCCTTCACACCCGAGGAACGAGCTGTCCTCACCGCGACCGCCGGCCTGATCGCCCAGGCCCTGGACCGCGCCCTCCTCTACGACGCCACACACGCTCTCGCCCACAGTCTGCAAGCCAGCCTGCTGCCCCAAGCACTGCCCCGCATCCCCGGCCTGGACGTGGCCACCTACTACCTCCCCACCGCTCACGGCATCGACGTCGGCGGCGACTTCTACGACCTCATACACATAGGCACCGACCTCGCCGCCGCAACAATCGGCGATGTCCAAGGCCACAACGTGAACGCCGCCGCCCTCATGGGGCAGGTCCGCACCGCTGTCCACGCCACCGCCGGCGCACCGCCCGGCCAAGTCCTCGCCCGCACCAACCGCCTGCTCACCGACCTCGACCCTGGCTTGTTCACCAGCTGCCTCTACATCCAGCTCGACCTGGCACGCCACCGCGCCTGCATGGCCACCGCGGGACACCCGCCCCCTCTCCTGCGCCACCCCGACCTGCACACCGAGACCGTCCCGCTGGCGCCCGGGCTCCTGCTCGGCATCGACCCCGCCGCCGACTACCCGGAGACCGACATCCCCTTGCCGCCCGGGGCCGTGCTCGCCTTGTACACCGACGGACTCGTCGAAACCCCCGGCATCGACTTCGAGGACGCCACCGCCGACCTCGCCGCTCAGCTCGCACAGGCCCGGAGCCAGACCCTGGACGCCCTCGCCGACACCCTCATCCACCACGCCCAACGGTCCGCCCCCCGCAACGACGACATCGCCCTGCTCCTCATTCGGCCACAACAGCGCGGCCGCTGCGTGCGATAAGGCGGCCGAAAGCCCTCGTAGCGGGGCTACGTGGGCTCTCGGCCAACGCCGAAGGGGGTCCCCCTGGCCCTTAAGGCCTTGGGGGAGTGAGTGCCGGACGGTGCGAGGGGGCAAACCTTGCCGGGAGCGGCACTAGAAACGTCACCTGCTGCGGCCGCTGCCCGCGGACGAGTACGACATGGGGATCGGGCTGACGCCGGTGGTGCACCGCAACGTGGTTCCGCCGCCCTTTTCGCTGCGCCTCTGCTCAGGCTGTTGTGGGTCCGACATTGTGGCCGCTCCCTTGCTCTGTGCGTGCACCTCAGATGCGGGAGCGGCCGCTGTCCCGACCGGGAAACGAGTCCTCACCGGTTCCCTCACCCGCCGGTGTCCCCGACATCTGACAGCGGCCACCTCACCCAGGATCCCACTTGCGCCGTACAGTTGCCGGGCGTGGCGGGTGGCAGGCACGTACGGTCCGCACCGGCCACTGCGCGTGCCCGACGGTCTGGTCAGTCGGTGGACAGTGCTTCCAGGAGGTCACCGACCTGGGGTTCCGGCAGGGCGCGGGCGACGTCGGCCTGGGCGACCATGCCGACGAGGCGGTGCCCGTCGATGACGGGGAGCCGGCGGACCTTGTGGTCGGCCATGGTGCGCAGGATGACGGAGGCGTCGTCGTCGGCTCCGATCGTGACGGCTTCGCCCTGCGCCAGCTCCCCGGCGGTCGTGGCCTCCGCGTCCTTACCTGCGGCCAGGACCTTGACCACGATGTCCCTGTCAGTGAGCACCCCTTTGAGCCGGTCGTCGGCCCCGCAGATGGGCAGAGCGCCGACACCCATTTCCGCCATCTTCCGCGCCGCGCGCAGTACGGACTCGTCCGCACCGATGCACTCGGCGCCTTCGGTCATGATTTCTCGCGCAGTGGTCATCGCCTGCCTCCTCAGTCGCCGGAAGCTCGCGCAGTTCTTGCCTGGTCATGTGCGCGCGGCCTTCGATGTTCCTGTCCCTGGCTTCCTCGTGCAGTCCGTGCCGCGTGTGATCCGGCGACGTGGTTCTGGCCCGGGGCGTTGCCGCGGTGGGGCGTGTGGGCTTCTGTTGCCGTCGGAGGAGCCGCGGTTCTGGGCGCACGCTCGGGCACCTTCGTGGTGGTTTCGCTCCTGCTCGGTCCTGCAAGCATGAAGGTCTTCCTGCCGTGGTGTCGCTGTGGTGGGCCTCGGGAAGGCGCCGGGCTGGCTCTCTGACAAGCCCGCCCTTCTTCCAGCGCACGCGCGAAATGGGATCCTCGCGACAGGAACGTAGATCGGTCTCGCGATACGTGCACGGCGGGGGAGTCCACCTTCTGCGGTCGCCGGTGAAGAGTCAGCCCGGCGGGGCCGGTCACCTGGGCACGCAGCGAGCCAGCGGGTGAGTACCTGGGGCGCTGAGAGAGGGCTCCGTTCACGTGATTCGCACCGAGGGCGGCAGCGGCTCGGTTTGCTGCCTGACCGCGCACGGTCACGGCACTAGTGCCGCATCAGGCAACGTTCGCCCCGTCGCGACGCCCGGCACGCCCTCTCGCCGCACCGGCCGAAATCCCAAGTACATCCAGTACGAGGGCTTCCGGCCGGCACACCGAGAGCACGTACCGGACGCGCTCCTTGACGGGCAAACGTTGCCTGCCGCGGCACTAGAAGGGGCGGGCGTCTGGACGCGTCGCATCGCCGTGACCAGCTGAAAGATGCCCGCACCACGACGTAACTGCGGCCAACAGGCTGCAGCGAGGAAGCCGCTCCCGCGTTGCCCTGTCTGTGGTTCCGCTGGCTCCCCATTTCTTTCAGTGGCCCACTGCTTCTTTCAGTGGCCCACTGCCTGTTCTCGTCGACGCGTGCAGCGTCGGTTGGCAGGAGATGTTCGACAGCTCGGGGACATGCCGATGCCGACCTCCAGTGGCTGATCGCGTGGGGCGGACGCCTCGGTGGGCCCGAACCTCAGAAGGACATCAGCGCGGATGAGCCTCTCGCGCCGACGGCCGTCGTCGAGGTCGCCCTCGGCTCCGAACTACGCAAGCGTGTCACTCTGCGCTTTGACGGCAGCCTGCGGCCATGCCGGACTCGTGGCCAAAACCCTGCCCACCCGTACCGACGCAGCGACACGCCAAACCTACTGGCGCCCGGGTCGCCACCCTTCCTGGCAAACCTCTCCGGCCACAGCACTAGGTCGTCGCCTGACAGAAGCTCCGCCCTGGTGTGGCGCACGTGGGCAAGACCGACACGATGATTAGAGATCTCCACCCCTCCGAGCGGCGGCGGGCTGGTGCTCTGCGCCCACCTCATCGCCCCGTCTGTTCGGCGCTGCTCAGAGCCGCCTTCCTGATCAGCTGTTCCCCATGCGATTCCTGACCAGAGCCTGTGGGCTGAGCGGTGCCTTTTCCTGAGCTGTCGCGGTGAGAGGGACGTAGCGTGCGAGAGCCCCCGCGCGGGCGCGGTACATCAGCTCTTGCATGCCGAGGGCGGAAGGTGTGGCGGCGGCTCGGGCCCTGAGCAGGACGAAGTGGAGGTAGGGCAGTGGGACATGGCGGGAATGTGATCGATGAACTCACCACCGATCACCGGGAAGTCGAAGCGCTCTTCGAGCGGATCGAGGCGTTGCCAGTCGGGGATCCGCGACGGCGGGAGCTGGCGGACGAGATGAGAGATCCGCCGCGCGAAGAAGACGGCTCCCACCCGACCGCATCCCTCCGCGCCCACCACGCCGCCTGCCAACAAACTCCTCGCCCCCGGCGCAGGGCTGGTCGACCGCGCCCGCGACCTCCTTGCCCGCCGTAACCGCGGTGACTGAGCCCGTTCTTCCGTCGGCGCTGATCGCCGTAGGGAGGGACCGTGCTTCCGCGGTAGCCACAACGGACCCACCCCGGAAGTGGGTGTGCGCCGCCTGCCTGTCCTCGACGAACGGCAGGTCATCGGGGTCCTGACCGTCGAGGACATCCTCATGGACTTCTTCCGCCGGATGGCGGACCTGCTCGGCGGCCCCATTGCCTGGAGCGCTCTGGAAGAGCCTCCCGGCCCACCAGGGCAAGAGGCCGGCCCTGGCATCCCGCAGGCGCCTCGTACCGGGTCTCCTTCTGAGCCGGAGCACGAAGCGGGCTGCCTGGGGGTGACCGGGCTCAGTCGTGTGGGAGGACGGCGACGGAGCCTCGTTCGGATCGCTGCCGTCTCCTGCCGTTTCAGTGGCCAGGCGGGTGACCATGAGGGGTGCTCGGGGCGCGAGCGCCCGCGCTGGCATGTCCGTACGGCCGCAGCCGTGACTGATCCCGGGTGGCATCCGACGCAGCGGCACACCACGCGTGGCCGTTGGCTACAGCAGCATGGGGAGGAGATGGTGGCGATGATGAGAGCTCACCTCGGCGATCAACTCGTCATGAGAGTCCGGCAACCGGTGCTGCCAGACGCGACGGCGAGATCATCGGACTCCACCATGAGGACGGAACACCTCCCTACGATGTGCGCTGGTCGGACACGGGCGGGGTGACGCTCGTGTTTCCCGGGCCCGACGCACACGTCCGTCACCTCGAGCACCAGCCCGGCGGACGCCAGGCGCCTTCCCGGCCTGGCATGGACGAGGCCGGTGTCATGTCCGCCACGACCCCGTCAGACGGGACCGCCGGGCCTGGGGACATCCGCCGACGCGTGGCGCCGGTTCCCTGCTGCTGCGCCGATCGCAGGACCCAACCGGCCCGGAGGCAGGATCGTTGGGCGCCCGGAGCGATCCCGAATTCTGAAAACAGTGATGAGCGGCAGCGTGAGAGAGCGAACGATGGGTGACAGCGACGACGAGAAGCGGGAGCCGGAGGAGAAGGCGGACCGCAAGTGGACCGAGATGCTCCAGGAGGTTCGCGTCGCCCAGACCGGAGCGCAGATCCTCTTTGGGTTCCTGATCAGCGTCGTATTCACGCCCCGCTTTACCCAGATCAGCCCGGCCGAGCGGGCGCTGTACGACATCACGGTGGTCCTCGGAGCTACCGCCACCGGCACACTGATCGCCCCGGTCGCCTTCCACCGCTTCCTCGCCGGTCACCAGATGATGCCCGAACTGGTCCGCTACGGCGCCAAGCTGATCACCCTGGGCCTTGTCCTGCTCGGCATCACCGTCGGCGCTGTCCTCGTGCTCCTGCTGCACGTCGCCACCCACTCACCCGTCGCCTGGGTGGTCGCCGGCACGGTAATGCTCTGGTTCGCCGTCTGCTGGCTGCTCTTTCCCTGGATCGCCCTGCGCCGCGGACGGGGCGGCAAATTGGGTCCATCCACATAGCCGCGCTGCGGATGGGCGGTAACACGCGGGTCGCGCATGCTCAGCAGGCGCATGTTGGGAGGGTGGCGCCGGGAGCGTCGCTGGGTTGGTGCCGTTGAGTCCTTCCGCGGGCAAGGATGCGAACCGAGGGCACGGGCTTCGCCTGGCCTGAGGCGGGGCCCACAGGGCCGTGACGGTGTCCGGCACCCCGAGCCCCGGGCACCGTCACGGGGAGCCGACCGGGGGCACCGGGTCTCCACCGATATGAACGAAACCCCACTGTCGAGGATTCGCCGCCGAACGGGTGGCAGTGCGTACCGGCACGAATAGCCTTAATGCTCCCGCCGGAGAAATCTGCCGCGGTGCGGACGGTCGGCGCCACCGCGTGCGCCGACGACTTTGGGGCTCAGACGGTCGTGGGCGTCTGGGGCGCGAGGACCTGATCACGGTGTTGGCCCAGCGCATCTGTCGCAGAGCCCGAGGGCGGCACGCAGCGGCCAACCGCGACAGGTCGGCTTTTCGCGCCGCATGTCCCGCTTGGGCCGGCATCTTTCAGTGCAAGGAGTTGCCAACGGCGCGCAGGAGCAAAGAGGGCCGCCGGGTCCCGCGAGGACCGCCGGGTCCCGGCGAGGGCGCTCCCCTGACGGCCAGTCGGCCGGCCCGTGCCGAGCCTCACTCTCCGGGGCCCGAAGGCCGGTCCGGGGGAGCGGCCCGGTGCGGAGCGGCGCGGCGGCGGTGACTGGTGTCGCACCACGGAAGGGTTCGGCTGCGTCGACACGTACAGACAGCGACGACGAAGCGGTCCGAGACATGCGTGACACCATCGGGCCCCTCCACCTCCACCGGCCCTTCGATCAGCAACGGGCCTCGTTCGGTCAGGACCACACGGCGCGGGGGATCAGTCTCGTTCGGCACGGATGACCACCAACTCCTCGGTCGTTCCCTCGCCGTCCAGCAGCTTTTGCTCGCGCAGCCAGTTCAGCCGCGACAGCAGAACGGGGCCGAAGGGGATGCGCACGCGGTTGCTGACGACCGCGTTCAGGCCTACATGTCCGAGGAGCCGCAGTGAGGCGTCGGGGTCGCACAGGCCGGAGTGCACCATCAGGAGCACCCCGCCCCGACGCAGCACCGTGGGCGCGCCCGCACAGACTCGGTCGACCACGGCCCGGCCGTCGGTCCCGGCGTCCCACGCACGGGCGGCGCCGTGCCGAGGGGTGTCCGGGGCCGGTGCGGGTACGTACGGCGGATTGCACAGCACGAGATCGTAGGAGTAGGCGCGGACGGCGGAGGTCAGATCATCTCGGCGCACGGTGATACGCCGACGGTGCAGCATTGCATTGAGGCGTGCTGTCACCACCGCGCGGCGCGAGATGTCGACGGCCGTCACCCTGCCGCCCAACTGCGCGGCCCGCACGGCCAGCACCCCGCTCCCGGTTCCGATGTCCAGCACCGTCGCCCCGGGCCGGAGGCCCTCGCGGTCGAGGGCCCCCATGAGCAGCCGTGTGTCGTGCTGAGGTGCGTAGACGCCCGGCAGTCTCACCAGGAACGGGCCAGGGAGGTCCAGGAGTGTCTCGGCCATGCGTTTGCTCCCGTCGGGGGAGACAGGACGTGGTTCCATGGTGCGCTCGGAGGGGGGCGGCCGCCTCTCGGAGCGACGGCACGTGCCGGTTCGTACGCCGTGTGCCGGCCCTCACCCGCCCCAGACCGTGAGCAGCCGGTCGCCGAGGCGGTCCTCGAGATACGAGGTCGCGGTGATGCCGAACGCGACGTCAGGCTCCAGCTCGGGTTCGTCGTCGAGGAGTCCGCCGATCACCTCACGTCGCACGATCTGCTCGTGCACGGCGTCGGCCTCCACATGTTCGGTGTAGAAGCGTTTCGCGGACGGCCCCGCGCCGGTGCGTTCCATGGCGCCCGCGAGGCGCCGGGAGGCCGGTGACGAGGTGATCTCCACGGTGGCGAAGTGGCCCACCAGCGCTCCTCGTAGACGCCGGTGCAGTCCGAAGAGCGACATGGCGTTCACCAGGGCGAGCATCTCCGCGTATCCCATGTCCAAGTAGTGACCGTAGGCCGTCTCCAGGCCGAGATCCGACATGAGATCCGCGAACAGCCGGGCGTGCACCCGGTCCGCCCTGCCCCCACCGAACTCGTCGTACTCGACGGCAGCCATCCCGGCCTTGGCACGACCGCTGAGTCGAGGCAGCACCCAGGCGTGCGGATCGGCCTCTTTGAGGTGGTAGAGGGAACGCTGCGCCGCGTACGCGCGAAGATGATCCAGCGTCCCGTGCTCCTCGAGGAATTCCGGTACGCTGCGGCCGCCGACGGCCTCGACCGCCAGATCGGCGAGGAGGGAACCGAGCGGCTGGCGGGCATACGCATCACGGCGCAGAGCGGTCAGGAAGCGGTCCTCCAACGCGGCACGGAGCGCGAGGAGCGTGGGGTCCCATTCCCAGCCGGGATCGACCCCGTCGAACCCTCGGTAGTGCAGTTCGTAGCAGGTGTACAGGGCCAGTTGCAGATCGTCGCCGTAGGCGTCGGCCCCTTCCGCCGTCGCCGCCGCGGGCGGTGGGTGGTCGCCGCGAAGGGCCCCGGACACCCCGAGGGAGAGCGGACCGCGCTCCCGGGGAAGGACCGGCTTGCGATGGTGGACGGCCATGCGTTCACATCCTGGGCGCGGCCGGTCCTCAGGAAGGCCGGCGTCATCGGGCCGGTCGCGGGGGGAGAATTCTGAGTTGAGCATGGCACAGACCCTTCTCTCACCCGCCCCAATCAGGAGTGGCAACGGCGGCCCGCAACTGCTACTCGTGCTAGGTGAGTTGGTCTCCGGTGAGGTGCGGCTCCGGGAGGGGCGGGCAGCCGAAGCGATCGTGGAATCGCTGCGCGGCTTCGCGCGGGAGGAGGACACCTCGCAGCCGCTGGGGGACGACTTCCTCAACGTGTCCTTCCTGGTGGAACGGGAGAAGGAGAAACCGTTCCTCGCCGCGGAGCGAGAACTCGCGGAAGAGCTCGGCCCGGACTATGACCTACGGCTGCGCGGACCGCCGGCCCCGTACAGCTTCGTCTAGAAGCCCACGTAGCCCGCTACGAGGGCTTTCGGCCGCCTTGCGATCGCACGACCGGACGACGCTCCTTCCGGGCAAACCTTGCCGGGAGCGGCACTAGCCGGTACAGCCTCGTCGAGGCGGCTTCCTCCGTTCCGCTTTTCCGTGCTCGCGTCGTCGACCGCGCCTTCGCGGGCACGGCCCCCCCTCGCGGGCACGGGCACAAGGGGTACCTCGCTTTCCCGGCGGCCCTCGGAGCCACCGCGGAGCGAGGAGGACGTGCCGGATCCGCGAACGGCCCGCACCTCCCGGAGGGGCGTGCGGGCCGTCATGTGGTTTCCGCCCGCCGACCTTCCCCGGTCACGCGGCGGAAGGATGGTGCTCCATGGCTACAGAACGGGCGGCGGCGGGGGCGGCGGGGTGCGGTCACGGCCGCCACTCATCTTCTTCTTGATCTCGCCCTTTGCCTGTTCGACCTTTCCCTCGGCTTCCTTTCGACGGTCTCCCGTCAACTTGCCCAGGGTTTCCTTGGCTTTGCCCTTGATCTTGTCCTTGCCGCTTCCGTGAGCCATTGCGACTCCTCCGATCGGCTGTTTCGGGCTCTCTTCCCAACGTAGTTCCTGCCTGGGACATCGGCGCGGCGTGGATGCGCGTCGCAGGACGCGGAGCCGGGCGGACTGAGGCCGCGGAACCGGCCGTACTCCGCGGGAACCCGGGGAGGTCCGTCGGCGTGGGTGCGGCGGAGCAACTGTTCCCTGCTCGGTCGCTGTTCTGCTGTGGCGGGGGACCGGCCTGGCGCGTGCAATGAAAGAGTCCTGACTTTCCCCTCGTCGTGGCCTGCGGCTGCGTCGCCGATACACAAGGAGCCGACATGCCGACTGGATCGAGCAAGAAACGGGAACGCCAGTACGAACACATAAAGGAGAGTGCCGAGAAGCGCGGAGCCTCGGAGAAGCGCGCGAAGGAGATCGCCGCACGCACCGTGAACAAGGAGCGGGCGCGGTCGGGTGAGGCCCGCACGTCGAGCAAGACCTCCACCGAGGACCCGAAATCTTCGTACCAGCGCGGTGGGCAGCGTTCCCACCGCGGGTCCCAGGGGCCGACGCGCGACCAGCTGTACGAGGAGGCCAAGAAGAGGAACGTCGAGGGCCGCTCATCCATGAACAAGCAACAGTTGCGCGAAGCACTCGGCCGTTGAATCGCGACCTTGCGATGCTCCCGCGGGGGCGGCGACGGAGCCCGTCGGACGTCCGCCGCCCGCCGACGGAGACGGGCCGGGAGGCGGGCCCTGCCCGGGGTTTCACCGTCGTGAAAGACGTGAAAGAACGGTGCCTCCATGTCCAGGAGGGGCCTCACCGGATCGAGTGCAGGCGTCGGGCTTGCGACGGCCCGCGAGTCCGCCCGCCAGAGGCCGACCGGGTCGGCGTCGCACGGGGTGTGACCGGCCACAGCACTGGGGCAGCGGCGGGGGCGGCACCGAACTGGCGGTCCGCCACCCAGGAGGCGGCGCAAGCCGGGCACACCGTGTCGATGGTCGATGTCCGTCCGCAGCGGGTCGCGCCCAGCGGCCCAACGAGCCCGGCCGCCCGCGGCTGCGCGCACCGCTTCGGTTCCGGACAGCTGCGGTGGCCCCGCGAGGGCGCCGCACGTCGCACAGGAGCGGGGCCGCAGATACTGCGACGGCCGGTTCAGATCAGCGGAACGACGATGGCGACCGCCAGGATGATGATGACGATCAGAGTTATCCAGACCCAAGGGGTGCGGTGCCTGGGAGACGGGTCTTCCGGGCCGCCGCCACGGGGCCGGTCTTCGGGAAGACTCGCGTCTTCGGGCCGGTCGCGTCGGTAGAAGTCGGGGTCTGCCATGACGGTAGCCTTCCTCTCGCACGGGCGCCCGGGAGAGGGAGCGCCTCGGGCACCCCATCGGGAGGAACGCCCGACGTTCTCCATCCTCCCACTTCCGGCTCCGCCGTGACGGGCCACTCCGCCCCCGTCGAGCGAGCGCTCCGTCCGCCCTGCTGCTTGTGCGCGTGAGGCGTCTGTCTCGGCTGTTGCGGTACGTTCCGCCCTCCGGGCCGGGGCGGCGGTGCGGAAACGGGTAGGTGAACCGCGTCGCGTCGCGGACAGTGCGATGCATGCCAGTGAGGTGGCCCCGCGCGGGTGTCCGGGACGCCCGCTGCCGTTGTCGGGAGAGGTTGTCGTCATGCCCCGTACGGTCGTGATCACCGGCGCGAGCGCCGGCGTGGGCCGAGCCGTCGCCCGCGAGTTCGCGCGCCGGGGCGACCGGGTCGGGCTCGTCGCGCGAGGCCTCACCGGGTTGCGGGCCGCCGCGGACGAAGTGCGGGAGATGGGCGCCGAGGCGGTCGTGGCCACCGCGGACATGGCCGATCCGGGCGCCGTGCGGGCCGCGGCCGACCATGTCGAGAGTGCCCTCGGACCCGTCGACGTGTGGGTCAACGTGGCCTTCGCGTCCGTTTTCGTCCCGTTCACCGAGATCGCCCCGGAGGAGTTCCGCCGCGTCACCGAGGTCAGTTACCTCGGCTACGTCAACGGCACCCGCGAGGCTCTGTCTCGGATGACGCCTCGGAACCGCGGCACGATCGTGCAGGTGGGCTCGGCACTGGGGACCCGCTCCATCCCCCTTCAGTCCGCCTACTGCGGTGCCAAGCACGCCGTGAACGGATTCACGTCCTGGTGATGCGACAACGCGGCGAGGTGCCGTGCCGTGCCGGGCGTCGCGAGCCGGTGAACCTTGCCGGTCACGGCACTAGATCGCGGGGCGGGTCGCCCGACGACCCAGCCCACCCGCTCCATCCCGGCGCCGTCCACCGGCGGGCCGCGCGGTGTCACACATTCGCCGACACGACGGCCCGAAGTGGTGGATGGCCCCGGACCACCCGCGCGTCCGGGCGAGGAGCGAGGCGGCCTTTATGGAACCCATCAGTGTGTCGGTGAACGGATCACCGATGGCCGGGTGCCGCGCACCGGGTGCGGGAAGACCACCTGTGGTGTGCGCCCATGCCGCCGGTGTCTCCAGCCGCCCTTCCGCCCGTTCCTCGAAGAACTTGGCCGTACCACGGAGCGTGGGCCGTCGACCTCTGCTCGCAGGGGGTTCGCCGCTGAACGGATGAGAACCCCGGGCCGGGGCGTCCCCCGTCCGGCCGCTGTGCCAGACCGCACGGCGGGCGGCGTGTCGCGGCGTCCGACACCGCAACGCGCAGTTGTCGCGTCCGGAAGTGCCCCCTCAGGGCGGAGGCGCAGCCAGCCGTGTGGCACTCTCCAGGAACAATGCGTGGACGAAGGCCTGGGGAACGTTTCCGCGAAGCTGTCGTTGGCGGATGTCGAACTCCTCGGCGAAGAGCCCCGTCGTGCCGCAGGCGGCCCGATTCCGCTCGAACCAGCGCAGGGCTTCTTCATGTCGGTGCTGCTGGTGCTCGGCGAAGGCCATGATGAAACCGCAGAGCAGGAAGGCGCCCTCGGCCTCTTCCAGGGGCCGTTCGTCGTGCCGGAACCGATAGGCGTAGTGACCGGTGGTCAGTTCCCGCTCGAACGCGAGCAGTGTCGCCCTTGTTCTCGGCGGTCCCGTCCACAGCTCCGACCCGACGCAACAGGACGGTCCGGTGCGGATCGCCGGGGAACACGAGGGCGTCACGGCATTCGACGATGCCGGTCTCGGTGATCCAGCGGTTGCGCCAGATCAGACCGCCTTCCTCGTAGTAGCCGCCGTGTACGAAGCGTCCGCGCGGAGTCACCGAGTAGTGGCCGGGTCCGCCGATGAGGGCGGCGAACACAGCGTCGGAATGCCAGTGCGGTGCACACAGCCATGAGATGTCCCCGCACGGGCCGACCAGGGCGCCGCGCTCGCCGTCCGCGATCAGGGCGTAGTCCCGCAGCGCGTGCGGCTCGGGCGTGGCGTTCCGGGGCACGAGGATGCGGTTCACACGAGGTTCCCCTTTCTGCCCGGAGGTGATGCGCGGGCGTGTGGCGATCACCGTCTGAGGCGGTAGCGCTCGGCGGCCTCCTCGCGCAGTTCGAGCCCCAGGCCCGGACGCCCGCTCCGGCCGGGGCGGATCGTTCCCCCTTCGGGGGACAGCGCGCCGTCGAAGAGTTGCTGCTCGATACGGACGTGGTCGTGGAACCACTCGACGTGCCGCAGGTTGGGCGCCGCGGTTGCCACGGGACCGTGGACATGAGGCGCGCAGTGCGCGGAGATCTGCAACCCGGCGGCTTCTGCCAGGGCAGCGGCGCGTAGCCACCCAGTTATTCCCCCGCATCGGGTCGCGTCCGCCTGGAGGCAGTCCACCGCGTCCGAGGCGATCATTGCGTGGAAATAGGCCGGTGTGCAGCCATATTCTCCGGCGGCGATGTCGGGGGACACGGCGGCACGGATCAGGGCCAGTCCTGTCAGGTCGTCGGAGGAGACCGGCTCCTCGAACCAGGTCACTCCCTCATCGTCGAGGCAGGGAGCCAGTCTGATCGCCTGCTTGCGGGTGTAGGCGCCGTTGGCGTCCACGTAGAGTTCTGCGGCTTCACCGATGCTCGTGCGTGCCGCAGTGACGCGTTCCCGGTCGCGTCGTTCGCAGCGTCCCCACGACTCTCCAACTTTGATCTTGACTCTGGGAATGCCCAGCCCGTCCACCCAGTCGCGCAGTTGACGATCCTGTTGCTCCGCAGCGTAGGTGGTGAAGCCGCCGCTGCCGTATACGGGCACATGGGGTGTGCTCACTCCCAGCAGGTCGGCGAGGGGCAGCTCCAGCAGGCGCGCCTTGAGGTCCCACAGGGCGATGTCGACGGCCGAGACGGCGCCGGCCACCAGCCCCGGGAGGCCCGCGTTGCGTACCGCGCGGCGCATTGCCTCGTTCGCGCCCGGGGGGTCCCATGCGCGCAGACCGGTCACGCTCCCGGCCAGCAGGTCCTCGACGACCCGGACGGCGGCGGGCGCGCCGTAGGTGTAGCCGAGCCCGGTCGAGGCCCCGGAGCGCACTCGCACGACCACCAGAGTGGTCGAGTCCCACGCCAGGGTGCCGTCCGCTTCCGGGGTGTCCGTCGGGACGGTGTACGCCACGGCGTCGACGGCATCGACGAGCGGGGCACTGTCTGCCGGGAGCGTGTTCACTCAGGGCTCCCGCCGCCGCGCGTGGGCGGAGCCGACATGGTGGCGGTGTCCGGGCAGCAGCTCCTGCACCTTGGCCTTGAGGCCCTGCTTGATCATGCTGCCGCGGTCGCTGTCGCCCTTGACGACGGCGCTGACCAGTGCCTCGGCCTGGTCCCCGGTAGCGTGCGGGGGGATCGGCGGGACGGCCGGGTCGGTGACGAAGTCGATGACGAAGGGCCGGTCGGCCGAGAGCGCCCGCCGCCAGGCGTCCTCGACCCCGCCGGGTTCCTCCACCCGCACGCCACCGAGACCGATCGAGCGCGCGAAGGCGGCGTAGGGCACGTCGGGCAGGGACTGGGAGGGAAGGAACTGCGGAGCGCCGGACATGGCCCGCATCTCCCAGGTGACCTGGTTCAGGTCCTGGTTGTTGAGCACCGCGACGACTAGGCGCGGATCCTGCCACTGCGACCAGTACTTGGCGACGGTGATGAGTTCCGCCATGCCGTTCATCTGCATGGCGCCGTCCCCGACGATGGCCAGCGCGGGACGTTCGGGATGGGCGAACTTCGCACCGATCACGTACGGCACCCCCGGCCCCATCGTGGCCAGCGTGCCCGAGAGCGATCCGCGCATCCGGCCGCGCAGACGCAGGTGACGCGCGTACCAGTTGGCTCCGGAGCCGGAGTCGGCGGCCAGCATGAGGTCGTCCGGCAGCAGCGCGTCGGCGCAGTGCACGACGTACTCCGGATTGACGGGGTCGGCCTCCACGGCCGCCCGCCGCTCCATCACCTCCCACCAGCGCGCTGTGTCCTTCTCGATCTTCTTGCGCCAGGCCCCGTGCTTCTTCCGCTTCAGCCTCGGCAGCAACTCCCTGATCGTCTCCCTCGCGTCACCGACCAGGTTCACTTCGAACGGATACCTGAGCCCGATCATGTGCGGATCGATGTCGATCTGGACCGCGCGGGCCTGGTCGAGTTCGGGCAGGAACTGCGTGTACGGGAAGCTGGAACCCACCACCAGGAGCGTGTCGCAGTCGCGCATGAGCTCGTACGAGGGGCGGGTGCCCAGCAGGCCGATCGCCCCGGTCACATAGGGGAGTTCGTCGGAGAGGACGTCCTTTCCCAGCAACGCCTTGGCCACCCCGGCGCCGAGCACGTCCGCCAACTGCTCGACCTCCGCTTGCGCGTGCCGGGCGCCCTGCCCGATCAGTGCGGCGACCTTCTCGCCGGCGTTCAGTACCTCGGCGGCCCGTGCCAGGTCCTCGGCGGAAGGGACCGGGGCCGACGACGCCAGGCCCAGGCTGGAGGGCACCATCTTGAAGGCGTGTGTGGGCGGGGTGTAGTCGAGTTCCTGCACATCCGCGGGGATGATGACCGCCGTCACCGTGCGCCGGGCGTACGCGGTGCGGAAGGCCCGGTCGATGACGTTGGGCAGCTGCTCGGGCACGGTCACCATCTCGCAGAAGTCCGACGCGACGTCCTTGTACAGGCTCATCAGGTCGACCTCCTGCTGGTAGGAGCCCCCCATCGCGCTGCGGTCCGTCTGCCCCGCCAGAGCCACCACGGGGACGTGATCGAGTTTCGCGTCGTACAGCCCGTTGAGGAGGTGGATGGCCCCGGGGCCCGAGGTCGCCGCGCACACTCCCACCCTGCCGGAGAACTTGGCGTAGCCCACCGCCTCGAAGGCGGCCATCTCCTCGTGACGGGCCTGGATGAACTCGGGCCGATTGTCGGCGCGCCCCCAGGCGGCGAGGAGACCGTTGATGCCGTCGCCCGCGTAGGCGAAGACATGGTCCACCTCCCACTCGCGCAGGCGCTGGAGAACGTAGTCGGACACCTTCATCGGCCTCGGTTTCCCTTCGTCTCGTACTGTGTGCCGGCGGTCGAGGGGCCACCGTCCTCGCGGAGTTCCGGTTTCCGGGCCGATGACGGCGGAGCGCCGGGTCCTGATCAGAGCGGGGCCGGGGGCCGGGTACGGCCGTGCCGCCGTACCAGGTACGCGCCCGCGCCCGCCGCCGCGCCCAGCGCCAGGACGGCGGCCGTCGCACGCCGGGCGTCCTCGGCGCGGGCCTCGGGCCGGTCGGTGAGTTTCTCCGGGTGGTCCACGGGCAGCGGGCCGTCCAGGCCCAGAGCCAGGGCCTCCGCCAGATGCATCGCGCGCCGGCCGGTGCCTCCCTCCTCGATCTGGGTACGGCAGCTGAAGCCGTCGGCGAGGACGAGCGTCGTCGGGGGAGCCGCCCGTACGGCGGGCAGCACGCCCTGTTCCCCGACGGCCATGGAGAGAGCGTGGTGCCCCCGTTCGAAGCCGAAGTTCCCGGCGAGCCCGCAGCAGCCCTCGTCCAGTACATCGGCGTCGATGCCGGCACGACGCATCAGTTCGCGGTCCGCGTCGTACTTCAGCACGGCGTGCTGGTGGCAGTGGGTCTGGACGACGGCGGTCCGTGCCAGCCGCGGCGGCTGCCACTTCCCGTCCGGGGCGTCGCCGAGCAGGAGTTCCGCGAAGGTGCGGAACTGCCGGGACAGCCGCTGCACGTCCAGGTCCTCCGGGACGAGTTCGGGGGCGTCGCTACGGAAGACCGCGACGCACGAAGGCTCCAGGCCCACGACCGGTGTGCCGGCTTCGATCCACGGCCGCAACAGGTCCACCGTGCGGCGCAGCACCCTTTGGGCGGTGGCCAGTTGGCCGGTGGAGATCCAGGTCAGGCCGCAGCACACGGACCGCGGCGGCACCGCGACCCGGAAACCGGCGTCCTCCAGGACCCGCACCGCCGCCTTCGCGACGGCCGGGTGGAAGTGGTTGCTGAACGTGTCCGGCCACAGCAGGACCGCGCGGGCGTCCGCCGGGTCGGGTTCCGGTGTCCGGCGCGTCGCCCACCACTGGCCGAAGGACTCCCGAGCGAAGGCCGGCGCCGTTCGCTCGGCAGCCACCCCCGCGAGGCGCTTGCCGGCACGGGCGAGACCGGGTGCGTGGAGCAGGGCGTCGACCGGGCCCGGGGCGAGGCGAGCCGCTCGCGCCCACAGGGGCAGCCACCCCAGTGAGTAGTGGGCCGCGGGACGCGGCCGCCCGGCGTAGTGATGGGACAGGAACTCGGCCTTGTAGGTGGCCATGTCGACACCGACCGGACAGTCGGATCTGCACCCCTTGCAGGACAGGCACAGATCGAGCGCGTCGCGCACCTCGGTGGAGCGCCAGCCCCCGGTCACCGGCGAGTCCAGGTGACCGCCCAGCATCTCGAAGAGCAGACGCGCCCGGCCGCGGGTGGAGTGCTCCTCCTCGCCCGTGGCCCGGTAGGAGGGGCACATCACTCCGCCGGTGTGACTCCGGCAGTTGCCGATCCCGACACAGCGCTTCACCGCCTGTGTGAAGGAGCCGTCGTCGTCCGGGAACCCGAAGTGGGTGGCGCGGCCCACCGGACGCCACCGCGCACCGAGCCGGAGGTTTTCGTCGGTCCGGTGCGGCGCGACGACCTTCCCCGGATTCATCCTGTCGTCCGGGTCGAAGAGCCGCTTCACCTCCTCGAAGGCGTCGACGAGGGACCGGCCGAACATCTGCTGGAGCAGTTCGCCCCGTGCCTGCCCGTCGCCGTGTTCCCCCGAGAGGGACCCTCCGTAGGACGTGACCAGGTCGGCGGCGCGGAACAGGAAGGTGCGGAAGGCCGCGACCCCCTCGGCGTGCGTGAGTCCGAACGGGATGCGCGTGTGCACGCATCCCTGGCCGAAGTGCCCGTAGAGGGCGGGCCGGTCGTAGTCGAATTCGGCGAACAGCGCCTTGAGGTCGCGGAGATAGTCACCGAGCCGGTCCGGCGGAACGGCGGAATCCTCCCATCCCTCCCAGGTCTCCCGGCCGTCGGGCGGGCGCGCGGTCACGCCCAGGCCCGCCTCGCGCGCCCGCAGCATCTTCCCCTCGCGCGCCGGGTCGTCCGAGAACGAGACCGTCGGCTCGTCGGGATGGCGGCCGAGTGCGTCGATCAGGTCGTGCGCCTGGCCGTCCACATCGTCCCGGCTCTCGCCGCTGAACTGGACGAGCAGCCAGCTCTCCCCCGCGGGGAAGGTGTCCAGCGACTCCAGATGGGAGCCCTCCTCGCGCATGAGCTGTGCCATCCGCCCGTCCAGCGCCTCCAGCAACTCCGGCTCGCAGCGCTCCAGCAGCCGCGGCACGTCGTCGGCCGCGGCGCAGATCTCGTCGTAGCCGAGCACGACCATCGCCTCGCACGACGGCACGGGCACCAGGTCGAGCTCCGCGCGCAGGACGGTGACGAGGGTGCCTTCGCTCCCGACGAGCGCGCGGGCCAGATCGAATCCGTTCTCCGGCAGGAGCGAGTCGAGGTTGTAGCCGGACACCCGGCGCGGAATGCGGGGGTAGCCCTGGCGGATGTCCGCGAGGTGGTCGTCCACCACCCGGCGCAGCCCGGCGTAGAGTTCCGCGCGACGGCCCCCGGCGGCGACGATGTCCTCGTACTCCTCCCGCGAGGTGGGCCCGACCCAGCAGCGCAGTCCGTCATAGGTCAGGATCTCCAGGCGCCGCACATTGTCCACGGTCTTGCCGTACGCCTGTGCCGACGCCCCGCAGGAGTTGTTCCCGATCATCCCGCCCAGAGCGCAGTGGCTGTGGGTCGAGGGCTTCGGCCCGAACTGCAGCTTCGCTCCGGAGAGCCCGCGATTCAGCTCGTCGAGCACGATGCCGGGCTCCACCACACAGGTCCTGCGCCCCGCGTCCACGGAGACCAGACGGTCGCAGTACTTGGTCCAGTCGACGACCACGGCGGCGTTCGTGCACTGACCGGCCAGGCTCGTTCCCCCGCCCCGGGACAGCACCGGGGCGCCGAAGCGTGCGCAGACCCCCACCGCCTCCGCCCCCGCTTCGACATCGCCGGGGACGACGACACCGATCGGGACCTGCCGGTAGTTCGACCCGTCCGTGGAGTAGGCACCTCGGCTGCCCGCGTCGAAGCGGACCTCTCCCCGCACACCTGCGCGCAGGGCGCGTTCCAGGGCGGTGGTGTCGACGGCCGCGTCGGCGTTCCGGGCAGGCCCGGGGGAGCGCGAGAAGTGCTGGAACTTCATGACCGTTCCTCCTCCGAGGGGTCACTGGACGGTGAAGGGTTCCGGGCGGGGCGCCGGGCCGGGGAGAGGATTCGGCCAGCAGCGCCGGTCGCCGCCCAGGCCGGCCGGAGGCGCGGTGAGATGTGCCGCTGCCACTCCCGCTCATCCCCACCGACTGCCGGCGAGCGGCGCGGTCTCCATACCCGCACCGCGGCGCACGCCGCTCAGGAACGACGACAGCGCCTCCTGCGCCGTCCTGGTCGGCCGCCAGCCCAGTACGTCACGCGCCCGGGCGCAGTCGAGGACGGGAAGCCGCAGCACCGCGTCGAAGAGATGCGGGGATGCGGGGGCCGCGTGCGTGTGCCACGCCGCCGCCAGGGCCGTCCGTACCAGCGCCCTCGGCACGCGGACCACCCGGGCGTCCAGCAGTTCCGCGAGCTCCGGCGCGCCGATGACCGGCTCCGCCGCCAGGTTGAACGGCCCCCGCACGTCACCCACCACGGCCGCCCGGTAGGCCTCGGCCGCGTCGTCGGTGTGGAGGGCCTGGAAGCGCAGCCCCGCCAGGTCCGGCACGAAGGGGAGGAGGTCCGGGCGCAGCAGGGGGCCGGGTACGTGACGGCCCGCGAAGATGCGGCGCTGTTCGCTGGCGGCCTGTTCCTTGAACAGGAACCCGGGCCGCATCCTGACCACCCGGATCCTCGGGTGCCGCGGCTCGAAGGCGTCCAGCACCCGCTCCAGGTAGGACTTCTCCCGGCAGTAGGAGGCGTCCGGCCACCCGTGTGTGGGCCATTCCTCGCTCACACCCGGTTCCTCCTTCGGACCGGGGGAGTAGGCCCCCACCGAGGAGGCGTGCACCAGGGCCGGTACGCCCGCCCTCGCCACCGCCTCGAAGACCCGGATCGACCCCAGGACGTTGCTCCGCCAGGTGATCAGGGGGGCGTGGGTGGGCTGGAAACGCCAGGCGAGGTGGACGACGGCGTCCGCGCCGGCCAGGTGCTGGTCCAGGACCTCCGGGCTGTCGCACCGGGACAGGTCCACCGTGGCCCACTCCACACCCGGGACCGACATCTTCGGGAGGCGGCGGGCGAGACCGACCACGGCCGCCACGTCCGGGTCCTCCGACAGGGCCCCGACGACACTGGTCCCCACGTTGCCGGTCGCCCCCGTCACCACGACGCGCAGGCCCGCATGTGTGCTCATCACCATTCCGCCCCTTTCAGGAGGGTCGTGGGGGAACACGGTCCGCGTCCCGGGCGGTGCCGCGCACCGCCGCGCACCGTGGTGCTACGGACGCAGGAGCGTCTTGACCATTCCGTCCTCCTTGCCCTGGAACATCGCGTACGCCTTGGGGCCGTCCGACAGGGGCAGGTGGTGGGTGGCGAAGCCGTCCACCCCGAGCACGTCCTCGTCGTCGAGCAGCGGAAGGATCTCGGGCACCCAGCGCCGCACGTTGGCCTGTCCCATCCGCAGCTGGATCTGCTTGTCGAAGAGGGTGAGCAGGGGCATCGGGTCCGCCGCGCCCCCGTAGACGCCGGAGACCGAGACGGTGCCGCCCCGGCGCACCACGTCGATGGCGGTGTGCAGGGCGGAGAGACGGTCCACGCCCGCGCGCTCCATGAGCCTGCGTGCGACCATGTCCGGCAGAAGGCCGGTGGCCCACTGTGCGGTCTTCGCGAGGGGCGCGCCGTGGGCCTCCATGCCGACCGCGTCGATGACGGCGTCGGTTCCCCGGCCATGGGTGAGCTGCCGGATCGCGTCGGGCAGGTCCTTGCCGCAACGGTTCGCGTCGAAGACCTGCACACCCCGGGCGGCGGCTCTGGCGAGCCGCTCCGGCACCAGGTCGGCGCCGATCACCAGCCCGGCCCCGAGATGCCGGGCCACTCTGGTGGCCATGTCTCCGACAGGACCGAGTCCCAGGACAGCGACGCTGCCCCCGGGCGGAACGGACGCGTACCGCACCGCCTGCCAGGCGGTCGGCAGCACGTCGGACAGGTAGACGTACCGGTCGTCGGGCGGCCCGTCCGGGACCGGTATCGGCAGCGTGTTACCGAACGGCACGCGCAGCAGCTCCGCCTGCCCGCCGGGCACCTGCCCGTACAGCTTCGTGTAGCCGAACAGCGCGGCTCCCATCCCCCGCGCGCGGACCTGGGTGGTCTCGCACTGGGAGTGCAGACCGCTGTCGCACATGAAGCAGGTCCCGCAGGAGATGTTGAAGGGGATCACCACGCGGTCCCCCGCGCGCAGGGCCGTGACGTCGGGGCCGACCTCCTCCACCACTCCGATCGGCTCGTGGCCGAGGACGTCGCCCGGGTCCAGGTATGGACCGAGCACTTCGTACAGGTGCAGGTCCGAGCCGCAGATCCCCGTGGAGGTGATCCGCACCACGACATCGGTCGAGTCCTCGATGCGAGGATCCGGGACGTTCTCCACCCGCACGTCCCGACGTCCCTGCCAGGTGAGTGCACGCATGGGCGTCTCTCCTCACTGCAGAACTCCCCGCAGAGGCGGGCCGGGGGCGCCTTGGGGCGCGCGTCCCGGGAACGGCTGCTTCCCTTCCCGCCGGAGGGTGTGGACGCGTCGGCGTCGGGGTGAGGCCGCGGCGTGGTTCCGAAGCGGCCGTGTGTCACCCTGTCCGGCCCTTGTGCTGCGCCGGTACGGGCCGACTCATCCAGCGAACCAGTCCCTCGGCCATCTCGCCTCTCGGGGCGGGGACGTCTCACGGCGGGGCATGGATCGCCGCGGGAAGAGGAGGTCAGGAAGTGCGGCTCATCCCGGGGAGCGGCACCGGGAGGTAGGGCACGGTACGCAGCGGTGCCACGGCACGTCGCGCGACGGCGCGTGCGGGTCTGCCGCTCGGGAAGCCTCGATCAGCCCGCGGACTCGCCGGCGTGCGGGCTCAGGACCCCCGCCGCGACCAGCGCGAACAGCGCCAGCCCGAGCAGGACGCGGTAGACGACGAACGGCATGAAGCTCTTGGTCGTGATGAACTTCATGAACCAGGCGATGACGGCGTACCCCACACCGAACGCGATGACCGTCGCGAAGATCGTCGGTCCCCACGACACGTGCCCCTCGCCCGCGTCCTTCAGTTCGAAGACACCCGAGGCCAGCACCGCCGGAATCGCCAGCAGGAACGAGTAACGGGCGGCGGCCTCGCGGGTGTAGCCCATCAGCAGACCACCGCTGATGGTGGCGCCGGAGCGGGAGACGCCCGGGATCAGCGCCATGGCCTGGCAGAAGCCGAAGATCAGGCCGTCCTTGACGCCGAGCTCCCGCAGCGACTTGCGCTCCTTGCTGGCCCGGTGCCTGCCGCCCACCTCGTCGCGGGCGGCGAGCCGGTCGGCGAAGCCGAGGACGATGCCCATCACGATCAATGTGGTGGCGATGAGCCGCAGATCGCGGAACGGTCCCTCGATCTGGTCCTTGAGCGTCACGCCGAGCACGCCGATGGGGATGGAGCCCACGATGACCAGCCAGCCCATCTGGGCGTCGTGATCGCCGCGCATCGACCGGTCGAACAGTGAGCGGAACCAGGCCGAGACGATCCGGACGATGTCCTTGCGGAAGTAGATGAGGACCGCCGCCTCCGTGCCGATCTGGGTGATGGCGGTGAACGCCGCACCCGGGTCGTGCCATCCGGCGAACGCCGCGGTGAGTCGCAGATGCGCGCTGGAGGAGATCGGCAGGAACTCGGTCAGTCCCTGAACGAGGCCCAGGACGAACGATTCGAACCAGCTCATGGGGCTTTGGCCATCCCGGAGGTGATCATGCATCGGCCGACAGGCACGAATGCTGTCGGAAACATGCGGATTTGCGGTCGAATCAAGGCAAGGTAAGGCCAGGCCCTGATGACTTCGGTCGGTCGCGGGCAGGGTATCGCCCTCGGATGAACGGGACGACGCACACCCCCGCCGCCGTACGCGGCCGGGCCCCGGCATCGTCCCGCCGCGCCCGTACCCGGTCCACGCGGCGGAGCGCGCCGCGGACCCGACGGTGGCGGAGGCCCCGGACCACGCGGCGGGGAACGCCCCGGTCACCGGGCGGAGAGGCGATGCCGCCTGCGCCAGGCGACGACGGCCGCGCCGAGCCCCGTCAGCACGATGAAGCCCGTCGCCGCCAGGAACGCGGGCGACGCCGGTGAGGCGGCCTCGCTGCCCGCCACGACGTACGCGGCGGTGTTCGGCACCGAACCCAGTCCGGTCGCCGCCAGGAACGCCGGGTAGCCCATGCGTGAGACCGCCGCGCAGTAGTTGGCCGCCGCGAACGGCACACCGGGGAACAGCCGCAGCGCCAGCATCGAACGGAACCCGTGCCGGCTCAGCTGACCGTCCGCCGCCCGCAGCCAGCGCCCCCGCAGCAGCGTGCGGAGCGCGTCCTGCCCGAGCACCCTGCCCAGCGCGAAGGAGATGCCCGCGCCGAGGACCGTGCCCGCCAGCGCGGCGGCCAGCCCCGCCTGCGAACCGAAGAGCGCTCCGGCGGCGAGATTGAGCAGCGGCCGGGGAACGAAGGCCACCGTGCACACCCCGTACGCCGCGGCGAACAGCACCACGGCGCCGCCGCCCCCGTCCGGCCGGTCCGGCCATCCGGTGGTGAGCAGCCGCTGGGGCTCGAACAGCAGCATCGCCGAGGCGGCGGCCACCAGCACCACCACGAGCAGCGAGAACCGGGACCAGGGCGAGAGCAGCGCCCTCGTGCAGCGCACGGCGAGGCCCTCGGCGGGCCGGGCGGCGGGGGCGGGGTCGAGCATGCGGGGAGACTAGCCGACCGCGTACGCGACGACGGGCCGAACTCCCGCGTACGGACCGGGCCCGCGGAGACCGCCGAACCCACCGGAAAACCGGTCGACGCGGGCGCGCGTCCCCGGCCATCATCGGACCATGGTCCGGTACGCCTTCCTCGCAGCGCCGTCCGCCGTCGCGGACGCGCCGAAGGCTGCCGTGAACTCCTTCTTCGCGACGGCAGTTGTCGCGGCGGCACCCGCCGCGTCCGTGGCTCCCTTCGACGGCGCCCGAAGCTGACCCTCCCCCGACAGTCCGGCGGACCCCGCAAGGGGAGGGTCGGCAGGGCCCTGGGGTCTTCTTCTTCCCGGCATCGATCTTCCAAGGAAAGAGCCATGTCCAAGACGGCATACGTACGCACCAAGCCCCACCTCAACATCGGCACCATGGGCCACGTCGACCACGGCAAGACCACGTTGACCGCCGCCATCACCAAGGTCCTCAGCGACCGCGGAACCGGCACGTTCGTCCCGTTCGACCGGATCGACCGGGCGCCGGAGGAGAGTCGGCGCGGCATCACCATCAACATCGCGCACGTCGAGTACGAGACCGACACCCGCCACTACGCCCACGTCGACATGCCCGGACACGCCGACTACATCAAGAACATGGTCACCGGCGCCGCCCAGCTCGACGGCGCGATCCTCGTCGTCTCCGCGCTCGACGGGATCATGCCGCAGACCGCCGAGCACGTCCTGCTGGCCCGTCAGGTCGGCGTCGACCACATCGTCGTCGCCCTCAACAAGGCGGACGCGGGCGACCCCGAACTGACCGACCTCGTCGAGCTGGAGGTCCGCGAGCTGCTCACCGCGCACGGCTACGGCGGCCAGTCCGTTCCCGTCGTACGGGTGTCGGGCCTGAAAGCCCTGGAGGGCGACCCGCGCTGGACCTCGGCCGTCGAGGCGCTGCTGGACGCGGTCGACACCTACGTGCCGATGCCGGTGCGCTACACGGACGCGCCGTTCCTGCTCCCGGTGGAGAACGTCCTGACCATCACCGGTCGAGGGACCGTCGTCACCGGAGCCGTCGAGCGCGGCACGGTACGGGTCGGCGACCGGGTGACGGTGCCGGGCCCGGACATCGAGACGGTCGTCACCGGACTGGAGACGTTCGGCAAGCCGATGGAGTCCGCCGAGGCCGGGGACAACGTGGCCCTGCTGCTGCGCGGCGTCGAGCGCGACCGGGTCCGCCGCGGTCATGTCGTCGCGGCCCCCGGCAGTGTGACGCCCCGTCGCCGGTTCACGGCGCAGGTGTACGTCCTGACGGCCCGCGAGGGCGGCCGCAGCACCCCGGTCGCCACCGGCTACCGGCCGCAGTTCTACATCCGGACCGCGGACGTCGTCGGCGACATCGACCTCGGCCCGGCGGCGGTGGCGCGCCCCGGCGACACGGTCGACGTCACCGTCGAACTGGGCCGCGACGTACCGCTGGAGACCGGACTCGGCTTCGCGATCCGCGAGGGCGGCCGTACGGTCGGCGCCGGCACCGTCACCGCGGTGCTCTGACGTCCGCACCGGCCGGGCCCGCCTCCCCCACCCCGGGGGAGGCGCGCCCGGCGCCGTGAGCAAGACTGACGGCATGGCAGACACAGCACTGGTACTCGGTGCCGGCGGAGTCACCGGCAGCGCCTGGGAGACCGGCATTCTGCACGGGCTCGCCCAGGCGGGAGCGGACCCGACCGCCGCAGACCTGATCATCGGCAGTTCGGCGGGCGCGGTGGTCGGCGCGCAAGTGGCCTCCGGGGCGCTCGGCCTCGCCGAACTCTACGAACTCCAGCTCTCCGACCCGCGGCGCATGACCGGCGGACGGCTCGGCGCGGCGGCGTTCCTGCGCTACGCGGGGGCCGTGCTGTCGGCGCGCACGCCCGAGGCGTACGGCCGCAAGCTGGCGGGGATCGCCGCCCGGTCCAGGACCGGCGTCACGGCGGAGGAACGGCGCGCGACGATCGCCGACCGCCTCCCCTCGTCGGACTGGCCCGAGCGCCCTCTGCTCATCACCGCCGTCGACGCGGTCAGCGGCGAGCTCCACGCCTTCGACAGGAGCGGCGGGGTGCCGCTCGTGGACGCCGTCACCGCGAGCTGCGCGGTCCCGGCGGTCTGGCCCGTCGCCACCGCGGGCGGCCGGTCCTGGATCGACGGCGGTGTGCACTCCCCGGCCAACGCCCAGCTCGCCGAGGGCTATGAGCGCGTCGTGATCATCGCCCCGACGGCGAGCGGCAACAAGGTCATCGCCTCGCCGCGCTCGCAGGCGGACCGGCTCGCCGCCCGGGGCGCCCGCGTCGAGGTCATCACCCCGGACCCGGCGGCGAAGCGAGCCTTCGGCCGCAATCCCCTGGACCCGAGCCGCAGGGCGGCGGCGGCCCGCGCCGGACTGGCCCAGGCGGCGGCGCACGCCGACGCCGTGGCCGCGGTCGTGAGCAGGTGATCCGGCACCCCACAATGGGAGAGTGAACGAGCCGATACCCGTCATCCGGGACGTGGACCAGGGCACCGCCAGACTCCTCCCGGACGTGGACCGGGACCGGGCCTGGCTGCTCACCGTCGACGGCGCACCCCAGTCGTACGTCGATCTCGACGCGCCGGAGCATCTCGAGTTCGAGTACGTGCGGCGGCTCGCCCATGTCGTGGACCTCACCGCGGCACCGGGCGCGCCGCTCGACGTGCTCCACCTCGGCGGCGGTGCCCTCACACTGCCCCGCTACGTCGCCGCGACCAGGCCCGGATCCCGTCAGGACGTCGCCGAGGCCGACCTCGGGCTCCTCGCCCTGGTCGCCGAACACCTCCCGGTGCCCGACGGCGCCGGGATCACCGTGCACGGCGCCGACGCCCGCGGCCTGCTGGAACGGACCCCGCCCGGCTCCGTCGACCTGCTGGTCGCGGACGTCTTCGGCGGCACCCGGGTGCCCGCCCACCTCACCACCGTCGAGTACGCGCGAGCCGCCCGCCGGGCGCTGCGCGACGGCGGAACCTATGCCGCCAACCTCGCGGACGGCGCCCCCTTCGACTTCCTCCGCTCCCAACTGGCCACCTTCGGGGCCGTCTTCGAGGAGCTCGCACTGATCGCCGAGCCCGCCGTGCTGCGCGGCCGGCGCTTCGGCAACGCCGTACTCGTGGCCTCCCAGCACCCCGTCGACACCGAGGCGCTGACCCGCCGCTGCGCCGCCGACGTCTTCCCCGCCCGGGTCGAGCACGGCCCGGCGCTCACCCGGTTCACCGGGGCCGCCCGGCCGGTCGGGGACGGTGAGGCGGTCGGCTCACCCGAGCCGCCCGACGGCGCCTTCGGCATCGGCTGAGACCGGCTCCCGCGGGGCCACCGCTCCCGCCGCTCCGGTGGTGGCGGGCGCGCGGGTCAGCCGGCGTACCTCGGGCACGAACAGCACGGCCCCGGTGACCAGCACGATCAGTGCCGCGCAGCCCCACAGCGCCTGGCTCCGCCCGACGAGCGTCTCCACCGGACCGGCGAGCGCGGTGGCGAGCGGCATCATCGCCACCGAACCGAACCAGTCGTAGGCCGAGACCCGCGACAGTTTCTCCTCCGGGATCTCCTGGTGCAGGGTCGTCATCCACGCCACCCCGAACACCTCGATGCAGACGCCGCTGACGAACATCACCAGACACAGGCCGGCCACCGGCAGTGGTACCGCGAGCGCCGCCGACGGCAGGGCCAGCGGGAACACGCAGAGCGTTCCGACCAGCAGCATCCGACGGGGCTTCCAGCGCGTCATCAGGAGCGCCCCGCCCAGTGTGCCGGCGCCGAACGCGGCGAGCGCGAAGCCCCAGGGCCGGGGGCCGCCCAGTTCGTCCCGGGCCACCAGCGGCCCGTACACCGACTCGGCTGCCGCCACGGCGGCGACCACCACGGAGAACTGCGCGACGATGCTCCACAGCCACGGTCGGCCGATGAACTCCCGCCAGCCGTCCCGCAGATCGGAGAGCAGACCGCCGCCGGGTTCGCGTGCCGGGATGTGACCGACGTCCAGGAAGGCGCGCAGCACCCCGGCCACGGCGAAGGCCGCCGCGTCGACGGCCAGCACCCATCCCGGGTCCATGGCCGCGATCATGGCGCCGCCGAGCGCGGCACCGCCGATCGTCGCGCCCTGCATGGCCATCCGGAAGAGGGCGAACGCCCGGCTCGCCTGTTCCCGGTCGACGCTCGACATCAGCATGCCCTCGGCCGCCGGGTTGAAGAACGCCTGTCCGGTCCCGCACAGAGCGGTGAGCAGCATCATCTGCCACAGTTCGGGGTCGCCCGCCAGCACCAGCCAGGCGAAGACGGCCTGGGAGACGCAGTTCAGGGCGTTCGCCGCCACCATCACCCGGTGCCGCGGCAGCCGGTCCGCGATCGCCCCGCCGATCAGCAGGAACAGCACCAGCGGCGTGGCCCTGGCGGCGGCCACCAGGCCGACGTCGCCCCCGTCCCCGCCGGACTGGAGAACGGCGAACGCCGCCGCGATCAGCGCGCCATGGGTACCCAGGCCCGTGATGATCGCGGCGGCGGTCAGCAGACGGTAGTTGCGGCCGGAACGGCGTGCGGGGAGTTCGGGGGCATCGGCGGTGGAGGTGACGTTCACCACGGGACTATCGCCGCCGCGGCCCCCTCGTGCCAATCGAATAAACGGCGCCCCTGGCGGAACGCCCCCACGAACCGGCCGCGGGGGCGTCAGGAGGACGGGGCGACGTCCGTCAGCCGTACGGTGCTCAGGATCTTCTCGATGGTGGTGTCCGGGAGCTCGCCCGGCACGTTGTCGGCCGCGTACAGCACCCAGGACGCGAAATCGCCGTTCTTGTTCTTGAAGGTGAAGGCGATCGTCTTGCCGTCGCTGTCGCACTTCCTGCGCTTCGTGACGCCGGGAGCGGTGGCGGTGACGACCTGGCCGGTGAGCCCCGACTTGGTGGTGTACTGCCTGGCCGGGGTGAACTTGATGGTGCTCTGCGGCATGTGCTGCGCGTACGCGCCCCACGCCCAGGTACCGGCCTCGCTGTGGGCGTTCTTGGCGGCGTCGGTGGCGCCCTGGGCGCCCCTGGTGCCGGCGCTGGCCAGGCTGGAGGTCTCCTCGACGCCGTCCTTGTCGGAGTCGTCCACGCACCACTTCTTCTGGAGGTACGAGGGTGCGGAGAATCCGATCAGGGGCGAGCCGTCGCCCTTCTTCTCGTCCTCGAAGAACGAGAACGTGCCGGGTGTCCCGACCTCCCAGTCCCCGGGCACGTCGAACCGGGTGCCCCACTTGGGATTGGTGACCACCTTCCAGCCCGCGACGAGGGGCTTGGCATCCTCGCCGCCGCGCGGGTTCGCCTCCGGCGAGGCCGCGGTCTCGGACGGGTCGGCGGGTGCCGAGGTCTTCTTGTCGTCGGCGACGTCCTTGCCCTTGTCGCCGTCCTTGTTCATCACGACGACACCGGTGACCACCGCGGCCACCACGACGGCGGTGGCCGCGACGATCGCCACGGCGGTGGTCTTCTTCTTGTCGTTGCCGGGCTGCGGAGCACCGGGCGGACCGGGAACCGCGTACTGCGGAACGGTCGGCTGCTGGTACGGGTTCGGCTGCGGGTAGCCGTAGCCGGGCTGTTGCCCCTGCTGCGGATGTCCCGGGTGCTGCCCGGGCTGTCCCTGCTGCTGGTATCCCGGCTGCTGATAGGGATTCGGCTGCTGGTACCCCGGCTGCTGGTACGGGTTCTGGTTCTGGTCCTGCGGGTTGTGCTCGCCCCCGGGCGGCTGCTGTCCTGGCCACATGGCTGGAAACAATAAGGGGGCCCGGCCGGGACGGCTACGTCCGCCCCCGTGAGCGGATGGTGAAGGAAGCGGCGGGCCGGGAACGGGGGACCGGTGAGGAAACACGGGGGAGCGGGACGGGGGCCGGGGAAGCGGGATGGCACAGCCGGGCTACCCGAAAGTAACATCAGGTCATGAGTGCTGCACAGTCGAACGTCGGCGAGATGCTCGCCGCCACGGTCCCCATGGCCCGTACCCTCCGTCTGGAGTTCCTGGAGACGACCGCCGAACGCGCGGTGGTCCGGCTGCCGGACCGGGCCGAATACCACAACCACATCGGCGGCCCTCACGCCGGAGCGATGTTCACGCTCGCGGAATCGGCGAGCGGCGCGATCGTACTGGCCGCCTTCGGCGACCAGTTGTCGCGCGCCGTGCCTCTGGCCGTGCGGGCGGAGATCGGCTACAAGAAGCTGGCCATGGGAGAGGTCACGGCGACGGCGACCCTGGGCCGGCCGGTGGCCGATGTCGTCGCGGAACTGGACCGCGGGGAGCGGCCCGAATTCCCCGTGGCCATCGAGATACGGCGTGCGGACGGCGCGGTGACCGGCGAGATGACGGTCCTCTGGACGCTCCGTCCCCACGCCTGATCCCCGGCCGCCCGTACGGGGCTGCCGCACCTCCGGCGAACGGGGGAGCGGCAGCCCCGTACGTCGTCCGCGCGAGTGGGGCACCGGCCGGGCGGCGGATCGCCCCACCGCCCGGCGGATTCCGGCCCGAGCCCGGGGAGCCCTCGCCCGCCCCGGTCGCCCCCTCGGGTCATCGCCCGGCGCGGTCCTCGTGCGCCCTGCGGTGCGCCTTGGCCAGTTCGACGTAGCCCGCCGCGTTGAACCTGATGCCTTCGCGTTCCTCCTCGGTCAACTGCCGCTTGACCTTGGCGGGGACTCCCGCGACCAGGGAGCCCGGCGGCACCTGCATGCCCTGCGGCACCAGCGCCTGCGCCGCGATCAGCGAACCCGCCCCGATGCGGGCGCCGTTGAGGACCGTGGCCCCCATGCCGACCAGGACGTCGTCCTCGACGACACAGCCATGGAGCACCGCGTTGTGCCCGACCGATACACGCTCGCCGACGGTGACGGCGAAGCCGGGATCGGTGTGGATGCTGCAGTTGTCCTGGACGTTGCTGTCCGCACCCACCACGATGGGGCCGCAGTCGGCGCGCAGCACGGCTTGGTACCAGACGCTGGAGCCCGCCGCCAGCGTGACCTCGCCGATCACGACGGACGTCGGCGCGGTGAAGGCGTCCGCGTCGACCTCCGGTTCCTTGCCGCCGATTCCCGTCACCAACGCCTGCTCCGACATCGCCCGTTCCTCCGTGCCGGCCGGTGCGCGATCCCGGATGTCCGATCGCGTCGGAGGAACGCTATGCGACCGGCGACGGACCGTCCCCGAGTGGGGTGAACATCACAGGCGGTCGCGGTGATCGCGCCGCACGCCGCCGACTACCGTGTGCGGGTGCCGAACAACAGGAACACGTTCTCCCCCCTCGCCGTCTGGCGGCGGCGCGTCCTCTCCCGCGCCGTCCACCACGGCTGGCGCCGGGTGCGGGAGTGGGGCGCGGTCACCGCGGAGCACCCCGGTGGACTGCGGTTCGGCCGGATCGGCGACGGGACCCGGCTGGCCTTTCCGCAGGGCACCGTCTTCGGCGAGAAGTGGATCGAACTCGGCGCCCACTGCGTGATAGGCGAACAGGTCACGCTCACCGCGGGACTCATGCCCGATCTGGACCTGGGGCCCGAACCGATCCTGACCCTCGGCGACGGTGTGGTGCTCGGCAGGGGCAGTCATGTCGTCGCCGACACCCTGGTCACCATCGGCTCCGACACGTACTGCGGACCGTACGTGTACATCACGTCCACCAACCACAGTTACGACGATCCGCACGAGCCGATCGGCCGGCAGTGGCCCCGCATGGAGCCGGTCGCCATAGGACCCGGCTGCTGGATCGGAACCGGATCGGTGATCCTCCCGGGGGCCACCCTCGGACGCAACGTGGTGGTGGCCGCCGGCGCCGTCGTACGCGGCCACGTGCCCGACCATGCGGTGGTGGCCGGGGCCCCCGCCCGTGTCGTGCGCAGCTGGGACCCGGAGAAGGGCTGGCAGCCGCCGCTGCGCACCCCCGCGCCGGTGCCGATCCCGGCGGACGTCACCCCCGAGCAGCTGCTCGCGCCGGCGGAGCCCGGCGAGACCTCCGTCCCGCCCGCAGGCTGAGAACGGCCGGACCGGACGGCGCAGTACAGTGCCGTGCATCGTCGGTCGCGCCGCACCGCGATGCCGCCGCCGTCGGCCCTCGTCCCCGGAATCCTGGACGGAACGTGTCCGACCTCGATCAGCTCACCCAGTCGCCGGCCCGCAACCTCAAGCGCTGGCGAGGCGAACGCGGCTTCACCCTGGACACCCTGGCCGCCCGCGCCGGGGTCAGCCGCGGCATGATCATCCAGATCGAGCAGGCCCGCACCAACCCGAGTGTCGGTACGACGGTGAAGCCGGCCGACGCGCTGGAAGTCGGCATCACCACGCTGCTGGACCACGAACCGGTGTCGCCGGTCCGGCTCGTGCCCGGGGACCGGGCGGTACGCATGTGGTCGACGCCGGCGGGGAGTTCCGCCGTCCTGCGCGTCGGCACGGAGGCCCGGGGACCGCTCGAACTGTGGACGTGGCGCCTGATGCCCGGCGACAGCCGCACCTCCGACCCGCACCCCGAGGGCGCCGTCGAACTGCTCCACGTCACGGCGGCCGAGCTCACCCTGGTCGTCGACGGCACTCCGTGCGCCGTACCCGCCGGTGTCTCCGCCACGTTCGAGGCGCATCACGCGCACACCTACCGCAACGACGGCATCGAACCGGCCGAGGCCACTATGGCGGTCTCCATCCCGCCCGCGCGCTGAACGCCGCGTCCGTCAGCCGTCCGTGCGGCACGGTGCCCGGTCCGCGACACCGGCCCGGAGCGAGGGCAGACGGCGGGCCGCGAAATCGACGGCGGCGTCCAGGCGGAAGAGCAGGCTCGTCGACGAACCGACCGGACCGCTCCGTACCCCCGCACCACCGTCCGCGCGTGCGAACTCGGCTCCCAGCACGGCGAAATCGCCGTCGTCCAGCGCGACGTCCTCGTACTCCCACCACTGGCGCCGCCCTGCGGACCCCACCACGCAGCGGTAGCGGCGACGGGGCGGCGACGGCATCCGGTACTCGCCCAGATGAAACGCCGTGCAGGTGTCGAACCCCGTGCCCAGCAGCAGCACCTGGGCGCGCAGCTCGTGGAGACGGGCCAGCGGGGAGTCCTCGCCGAGGTGGCAGTCGGGGCGGTGGCCCGCCGTCAGCTCCCTGGCGAGGAGGCCGAGCGCGGTGAAGGACGTCTGGGGATGGTCGCTGCGCACCGCCCCCTCGGTGAGCCGTACGGTCTCCGGGAGCAGGCCCATCGACGGCGCGGCCGTCGTCGCCGGGTCGAAGGCGGGCATCCGCGCCCGCAGGGCCTCCCGCTCCCGGCCGGTCAGACCGCGCACCCGGTCGAGGTACTGCGGAGAGGTGTCCGAGTTCTCCGGGGTGAAGGACGGGACGACGAGCGTGCCGCGCTCGCCGAGGGCGTCCCGCAACGCTCCCACCACCGCCCGGGCGCCGCCGCTCACCGGGCCCACCGCACGCATCGAGGCATGGACCATCAGGACGCCGCCCCGCGCCACTCCCAGCTCGGACAATTGCTCCGCGAGCCCCGCTCGGGTGTGGGGGGCGATGGGCGACGGCGTAGTGGTCACAGCCCGTCATTCTCCCAGCCGCCCACCGATGTGGACACCACGCACATCCGGACGGAGGACGGGCCGCCACGACCGTGCGGGCCGGGCGCCGCACGGCGGGCGGCCGTCGGAGACGCCCTAACCGCCCAGCGCGGGGATCTCGATCGCGGGGCAGCGGTCCATGACCATGTCGAGCCCGGCCGCGCGCGTGCGTTCGTACGCCTCGGTGTCGACCACGCCGAGCTGGAACCAGACCGCCTTCGCGCCGATCGCCACCGCCTCGTCGGCCACGCCGCCCGCCAGCCCGCTGTTGACGAAGACGTCCACCACGTCCACCGGGAACGGTATGTCCGCCAGCGAGGCGTACCCCTGCTCGCCGTGGACCGGCTCCGCCTTCGGATGCACCGGTACCACCCGCTTGCCGAAGCGCTGAAGCACCTCGGCGACGTGATGGGCCGCGCGCGACGGGTTGTCGGACAGGCCGACCACGGCCCAGGTGTCGCCCGTGTCCAGAAGAATCCTGCGGATCGTCTCCGAGTCTGCGTACATGATCGGGGCAACGGACGGTGGTCTCCGGCTGTTCCCGGAGGGGGCATAGGCTGGCCGGATGCAGGAGCAGTACCGGACCGTCGCCCGCGCGGGCGTGCACGAGACCGAGATCAACCGGTCGCGTTTCATCTGCGCGCTCGCCCCCGCCGCCACCGAACAGGAGGCGCAGGACTTCGTCGCACGCGTTCGCGCCGAGCACCCCACCGCCACCCACAACTGCTTCGCCTACGTGATCGGCGCCGACGCGTCCGTGCAGAAGGCCGGCGACGACGGAGAACCGGGCGGCACCGCCGGGCTCCCGATGCTGCAGATGCTGACCCGCCGGGAGATGCGCTACGTCGTCGCCGTCGTCACCCGCTACTACGGGGGCGTGAAACTCGGAGCGGGGGGCCTGATCCGGGCGTACGGGGGAGTGGTCGGCGAGGCCCTCGACGCCCTCGGCACCATCACCCGGCAGCGGTTCCGCCTCGCCGCGATCACCATTGGGCATCAGCGGGCCGGCAAGCTGGAGAACGATCTGCGGGCCACCGGCCGATCCGTGCGCGAGGTCCGGTACGCGGAGGCCGTCGTCATCGAGGTCGGACTGCCGGACTCCGACGTGGAATCGTTCCGCGGCTGGCTCGCCGACGCGACGGCGGGCGAGGCCCGGCTGGAACTCGGCGGCGAGGCGTACGGGGACGCGTGACACAGGCGCCCGGCAGGGAGGACCGGCCGCGACGACCCGCCGGGGCGGCCCTCCCGACGACCTCGCGTACACGGCGCTCCGGCGTGGGGGGCATGTGTGGGAGCCCGTCGGCCGCATCGGACAATGGGGCCATGACCCGGCTTCTGACCAGCAGCGATCTCCTGGCCGTGCTCGAACCGGACGCCTGTCTGGAGGCCCTGCGCGACGGCTTCCGTCGGGCCGGTGCCGCCACCGTCGCCGGCCGACGGTTCCGCACGGACCTCCCGTTCCCGGGTACGGCGACGGCCCTGATGCCCGGACTGCTGCCGGGCGTCGACGCGTACACCGTCAAGGTCAACGCCAAGTTCCCGGGCGCCCGGCCCGCGCTGCGCGGTGTGATCTGCCTGCACAGCGGACGGGACGGCGAACTCCTCGCCCTGCTCGACTCCGCCACCGTCACGGCCTGGCGGACCGGCCTCGCCGCGGCCCTCGGCACCCATGTCCTCGCCGCACCCGATCCGGCGGGCGAAGCGGTGCTCGGCGTCGTCGGAGCGGGCGCGCAGGCCGAGATCATGGTCCGTGGCGTACGGAGCCTGCGCGAGTTCCGCGACCTGGTGGTGCACGACACCGACCCGGAGCGCGCGGCAGGCTTCGCCGGCCGGCACCGGGGCCGTGTCCTCGGTTCGGCGGCCGAGGTCGCCGCTGCCGCGGACGTCGTCCTGCTCGCCACCTGGTCGCGGACCCCGCTGCTGGGCCTCGCCGACACCCGTCCCGGCCAGCACTTCACCACGCTCGGCGCCGACGAGCCCGGCAAACAGGAACTCTCCGCCGACCTGCTCGGCTCCGCCCTCCTCGTCGTCGACGACCGTGAACTCGCCGCGACCACGGGAGCGCTGGCCGCGGCGGGACTGCCGCCCGGCGCCGCGCACGCCACGCTCGGTGAACTGCTCGACGGCACCCGTCCCGGCCGCGTCCCGGACACGGCACGCTCCGTATACGCACCCGTCGGGCTCCCCTGGCAGGACCTGGCCGTCGCCCGGGTCGCCTACCGGCAGGCGGAACGGCTCGGCGTCGGGACGCCGGTCGATCTTCTCGGCTGAAGGCGCCGTGGGCGGCCGATGCCGGTGGGACACTGTGAGCGGTGAGAACAGTGTGCTCAGCGGGGAGAACGTTGTGCTCGCCGGTACGGAAGCGGTCGCGGCGGGCGATCGGCGCGGATCACGAAGCCGCGCCGGTCCGCGGGCCGGTCATGGTGTGCGCCGGGCACAAAACCGGACACGGGGGCGGAGGAAGAAGATGACGCAGGGCGGAGCCGGCACGTGAGAATTCTGCACACATCGGACTGGCACCTGGGCCGGTCCTTCCACCGGGTCTCCCTGCTCGAAGCCCAGGCGGCCCACCTGGACCACCTGGTGGCCACGGTGCGCGAGCACGAGGTGGACGCGGTCGTCGTGGCCGGTGACGTGTACGACCGGGCGGTGCCCCCGCTGTCCGCCGTCGAGCTCTTCGACGACGCGCTGCACCGGCTCGCCGCCGCCGGGGTGCCCACCGTGATGATCTCCGGGAACCACGACTCGGCGCGCAGGCTCGGCGTCGGCGCCGGGCTGATCGGACGAGCCGGAATCCATCTGCGGACCGACCCCGCCCACTGCGCCACCCCCGTCGTCCTGCGCGACGCCCACGGCGACGTGGCGTTCTACGGACTGCCCTATCTGGAACCCGCCCTGGTCAAGGACGTCCTCGGGGCGGAGCGCGCCGGACACGAGGCGGTGCTGGGCGCCGCCATGGACCGGGTGCGCGCCGACCTCGCCGAACGGCCCGGAGGCACCAGGTCCGTCGTGCTCGCCCACGCCTTCGTCGCGGGCGGGGAACCCAGCGACAGCGAACGCGACATCACCGTCGGCGGGGTCGCCGCCGTACCCGCCGGAGTCTTCCACGGCGTCGACTACGTGGCGCTCGGACACCTCCACGGCTGCCAGACCGTCAGCGAGCGGATCCGCTACTCCGGCTCACCGCTCGCCTACTCCTTCTCCGAGGCCGCCCACCGCAAGACGATGTGGCTCGTCGACCTGGACGCCTCGGGGGGCATCACCGCCGAACGCGTCGACTGCCCGGTGCCCCGACCGCTCGCCAGACTCCGCGGCCGCCTCGATTCCCTCCTCGACGACCCCGCGCTGGAACGCCACCGGGACTCCTGGGTCGAGGCCACGCTCACCGACCCGGTGCGCCCCACCGAACCGATGGCCCGGCTCGCCGAACGCTTCCCCCACACCCTCAGCCTCGTGTTCGACCCCGACCGGGCCCCCGACGACCCGCTCGCCTCGTACGCTCAGCGCCTCCAGGGGCGCGACGACCAGCAGATCGCGGAGGACTTCGTGGCACATGTGCGCGGCGGCGCGGCGGCGGACGAGCGGGAACGCGCCGTGCTGCGCGGTGCCTTCGACCACGTCCGGGTGGACGACACGCTGCGCGAGGTGAACCGGTGAGGCTGCACAGGCTCACGCTCACGGCCTTCGGACCGTTCGGCGGCACCCAGCACATCGACTTCGACACGCTCTCCGCGGCCGGGCTCTTCCTGCTGCACGGGCCGACCGGCGCAGGGAAGACCTCGGTCCTCGACGCCGTGTGCTACGCCCTCTACGGCTCGGTGCCCGGCGTCCGTCAGACCCCCGGCGGCTCGCTGCGCAGCGACCACGCCCCGGCGGACGTACCCACCGAGGTCGCGCTCGACCTGACCGTCGGCGGCCGGCGCCTCGAAGTCACCCGTCGTCCGGCCCAGCCCCGCCCCAAGAAGAAGGGCGACGGCTTCACGACGGAGAAGGCGCAGAGCCGCCTGCGCGAGTACGAGCCGGACGGCGGCTGGCGGTCGCTCAGCCGCTCGCACCAGGAGATCGGCGAGGAGATCACGCAGCTGATCGGGATGAGCCGCGACCAGTTCTGCCAGGTGGTGCTCCTGCCGCAGGGCGACTTCGCGCGCTTTCTGAGAGCCGACGCCGAGGCGCGGGGCAAACTGCTCGGCAGGCTCTTCGACACCCGTCGCTTCGCCGCCGTCGAGGACCGGCTCGCAGAGCTCCGCCGTGCCGCCGAGGTCCAGGTCAGGGCTGGGGACGAACGCGTCCTCGCGACCGCTCAGCGGATCGCCCAGGCCGCCGGTCCGGCCGCGCGCGAAGCGGTGCTCCCCGGCCTCCAGCCCGGTGACCCCGGCCTCGCCGCGAGCGTGCTGGAGTGGGCCGCGCAGGCCCGTAGCGGCGCCCGGGAACGGCTCGACATCGCCGTGTCCGTACTGGCCCTCGCCGAGGGCCGACAGGAATCCGCCCGCCTGGCCCTCGACGCCGAACGCGAACGTGCCGCGCTCCAGCATCGGTACGAGGAGACCCGGCGCCGCGCCGCCGCGCTCGAAACCGGCCGTCCCGACCACGACCGCCGCCGTGAACGGCTCGCCCGCGCCCGCAAGGCGGACCAGGTCGCCCCCGCCCTGGAACTGCGCGAGGAGGCCGAACGCGCCTACCACGCCGCCCGGGAGGCCCGGGACCGCGCCCGCGCGCTGCTGCCCGCCGCCCTCGCCGAGGCGGGCGCCGAGCAACTGGCCGAACTCGAGCGCGGGCTCCGTCAGGAACTCGGCGGACTGGACGCGGCGAAGCGCGCCGAGCGGCGCAGCGCGGAGATCGATGCCGAACGTGCCGGGCTGGAGCGACAGGCCCGGGCGGACGACGAACTGATCCAGGAGGCGAAGGTCTGGCTGGCCGACTGGGAGGCGACCCGGCACGCCCTGCGGGCCCGGGTCGAGGAGGCCCAGGAGGCGGCGACCCGCGCGGAACAGCTCGCGGGACGGCTGGAACCCGTGCGGGCCCGGTGGGAGGCGGCCCGGCGGCGCGACGCGCTCGCCCTGGAGGTGTCGGCCGCCGTCGAGCGGCTGGCCCTGGCCCGGGAGCGCGCCGTCGGTGCCCACGAGTCCTGGCTGGAACTGCGCGAACGGCGTCTGCGTGACATCGCCGCGGAACTGGCCGCGGAACTGGTGGACGGCGAGCACTGCACGGTGTGCGGATCGAGGGACCACCCCGCCCCCGCGCGCGCGAGCGACGGCCATGTCGACCGGGCCGCCGAGGAGCGGGCCCTGGACGCCTACCGGCGGGCCGAGGACGTGCGCACCCGGGCCGACCGGGAGCTGGGGATCCTGCGCGAGAAGCACCTGGCGGCCCGGGCCGCGGCGCGGTCGGCCGTGCCCCAGCCGAGGGACGGCGCGGAGGCCGTCGAACGGACCGGTGCCGGGCGTGTCGCCGGGGCCGCGGGTGCGGAGCCGGCCGTGCCGGGGGCCCCGGTGGGCGACGGGGCGGTGGCCCGGACGACGCCCCTCTCCGAGCCCGCCGCGGAGACTGCCGCCGATCCCTCCGTCGTCGAACTCGCCGCACTCGTCGAGGGGCTGACCCACCGGCACGCCGAAGCGCACCGGATCGCCGCCGGGACGCACGCGGCGCGCGAGGCCCTGGCGGCCGCCGAGCGGGAACACTCCGAGCGGCTGGAAGGGCTGCGGTCGGCCGAGCGCCGGGTCGCGGCCCGCACTTCCCTGCGGGAGGGGCTGGACCGGGAACAGGCTTCGCTGGAAGCCGAGTTGGTGGTAGCGCGGGGCGACCGCGCCAGCGTCGCCGAGCACGCGGAGCTGCTGGAGCGAAGGGCTGGGCTGCTCGCCGCGGCCGCCATGGCGGTACGCGAGGAGGAGGCGGCCGCACGGCGCCGCAAGGAGGCCGACGGCCGACTTGCCGACGCCGCGTTCCGGGCCGGGTTCGACACCCCGAAGGACGCCGCCGCGAGTCTGCTGACCGACGCCGAACAGCGTGAACTCCAGCGGCTGACCGATGCCTGGCAGTCGGAGTCCGCCGCCGTCGCCGACCGGCTCGCCGAGACCGCGGCCCGTACCGCCGCCGACGGGCCGCCCGCCGCGGTGGACGCCGCCCGGGCCGCGTACGACGCCGCCGAGCGGCTGCTGCGGGAGGCGTCGGCGGCGCTGTCCGCCGCGCGGGAGCGTTGTGCCGAACTGACCCGGCTGTCGCGCGGTGCCACGCACGGCGTGCGCGAGCTCGGCCCGCTGCGCGAGGAGTACGACCGGGTGGCACGGCTGGCCGCGCTCACCGCCGGTACCTCGGCGGACAATGAGCGCAAGATGCGGCTGGAGTCCTACGTACTGGCCGCACGGCTCGAACAGGTCGCCGCCGCGGCCACCGCGCGGCTGGAACGCATGTCGTCCGGCCGGTACACCCTGGTCCATTCCGATGCCCGGACCGGAAGCCGCAGGTCCGGTCTCGGTCTGCACGTGGTCGACGCCTGGACCGGCCGCGAACGCGACACGGCGACGCTCTCGGGAGGCGAGACGTTCTTCGCCTCGCTGGCTCTCGCGCTCGGGCTCGCCGATGTCGTCACCGACGAGGCGGGCGGCGTACGGCTGGACACGCTCTTCATCGACGAGGGCTTCGGCAGCCTGGACGACCAGACGCTCGACGAGGTGCTCGACGTCCTGGACTCGCTGCGCGAACGGGACCGCAGCGTCGGCATCGTCAGCCATGTGGCCGATCTGCGCCGCCGTATCCCCGCCCAGCTCGAAGTGGTGAAGGAGCGCGACGGGTCGGCGGTACGGCACCGCGCGTCGGGCACGGCTGACGGCTGACGGCTGACGGCTGACGGCGGGCGATCGGCGATTGGCGGCGGGCGGCTTTCGACCGCCCGTCTGCGTCACGCCGAAGCCCGCCGTGCGGCCGGTTGTGCCGGGGCCGGTCTCACGCCCACGCCGCCCGGCCCCGAGGGACCCGGGTGCCGGGCGACGCGAGCGGGACGTGTGCGATCGCCCTCTCCTCGCTCCGGCACCGCCGTCCGGCCGCCGAGGAGGAGAGGTCGACCGCACGCGTCCCGCCGGAGTCCGAACGTCCGGTCGGAGCCGGACAGTGACACGTCCGGTCGGAGCGACGTCCGGTCAGAGCTCGGACGTCCGCTCAGAGCTTGGAGAGCTCGTCCACCAGGTCGTCGAGTCCGAGCGGACCCTGCGAGAGCGCGGCCATGTGCCAGGCCTTCGCGTCGAACGCGTCGCCGTGCGCCGTGCGCGCGTTCTCCCGGCCGAGCAGCCACGCGCGCTCGCCCAGTTTGTACCCGATGGCCTGCCCCGGCATCGAGAGGTAGCGGGTGAGCTCGCTCTCCACGAAGTCGGCCGGACGACCGCTGTGGTTGCCGAAGAACTCCTGGGCCAGGTCGGGCGTCCACCGCTCGCCGGGGTGGAACGGGGAGTCCGCGGGGATCTCCATCTCCGCGTGCATGCCGATGTCCACGATCACCCGGCAGGCGCGCATCATCTGCGCGTCCAGGTAGCCGAGCCGGCGCTCGGGGTCGGGCAGGAAGCCCAGTTCGTCCATGAGCCGCTCCGCGTACAGCGCCCAGCCCTCGCAGTTGGCGCTGACCTGGCCGATCGACGCCTGGTAGCGGGAGAGGCTGTCGGCGACGTGCGTCCACTGCGCGATCTGCAGGTGGTGGCCGGGCACACCCTCGTGGTACCAGGTCGAGACCAGGTCGTAGACGGGGAAGCGGGTCTCGCCCATGGTGGGGAGCCAGGTGCGGCCGGGGCGGGAGAAGTCCTCGGACGGGCCCGTGTAGTACGGAGCCGCGGCACCGCCGGGCGGGGCGATGTGGGACTCCACCTTCCGCACCCGTTCGGCGAGTTCGAAATGCGTCCCGTCGAGCGCCTCGATGGCCTCGTCCATCAGGTTCTGGAGCCAGGTCCGGACCTCGTCCACGCCCTCGATGTGCTTGCCGTGGACGTCGAGGTGGGCCAGCGCCTCCCAGGGACCCGCGCCGGGCAGGATCTTTCCGGCCTCCGTCCTCATCTCGGCGAGCAGCCGGTGGTACTCGGACCAGCCGTACGCGTACGCCTCGTCGAGGTCCAGGTCCGTGCCGTTGAAGTAGCGCGACCAACGCGCGTACCGCTCGCGGCCCACGATGTCCGGCGCACCCTCGACCGCCGGGGCGTACACCTCGCGCATCCAGTCCCGCAGCTCCGCGACCGACTTCTTCGCCCGCCCGGCGGCCTCGTCCAGCTCGGCGCGCAGGGGCGCGGGACCCGCGGCGGCGAACTCCTCGAAGAAGCCCGTCCCGTCGTCACCGGCCCACTCGTCGAGCTGGCCGATGAACGTCACGGTGGCGCGCGGCCCCCCGTACAGCCCGCGCTCCAGGCCGAGCGCCAGTGATTCCCGGTACCCCTCCAGCGCGGCGGGAACCGCGCGCAGCCGGTCCACGACCGCCGCCCAGTCCTCGTCGGTCTCGGTCGGCGTCACCGTGAACACCTCGCGGATGCTGTGCGCCGGAGAGTGGATGTTGGAGACCGTGCGCAGCCCCTCGTCCGCCTCGTGGACGGCGAGCTCCGCCATGAGGCGCTCGCGGAGCAGACGGCCGCAGCGGCGTTCGGCGTCGGTGTCCGCGCCGGGCAGCCGCTCGGCGGCGTCGAGCCTCGCGAGCGTGGCGCGGGCGAGCTCCGCACGGGCCTCCTGCCCGGCGGGGGAGAAATCGGGGAGGTGCCGCGAACTCGCCGCGACACCCAGGTACGTGCCGGAGATCGGGTCGAGTTCGATGTATGCGTCGACGTAGGCGTCGGCGACCTGGCGGGGCAGCGCGCTGCCGGCAATTTCTGACATGCGGACATCCTCGTACGGCGAGGGCCTCCGCGTCATCAGCATTCGGACTCAAGGACCTGTTTCCTGCGCTCCGGCTCCGGGATGTGCGCTCCCTGCTCCGGCTCAGGGACCTGTCCCCTGTGCTCCCGCCGTCGGCGGCAGCAGCGGTCCGCACTCCCACTGCTGGAAGATCAGCCGCGTCTCGACCCGGGCCACCTCACGCCGTGACGTGAACTCGTCCAGCACCAGACGCTGAAGGTCCGCGGTGTCGGCGACCGCGACATGGACCAGGTAGTCGTCGGGCCCGGTCAGATGGAAGAGGGCGCGGGACTCCGGCAGCGCCCTGATCCGGTCGACGAACGGACCGATCAGCTCCCGGCGGTGCGGGCGCACATGTACGGAGAGCAGGGCCTCCAGCCCCCGGCCGATCCGCGCCGGGTCGAGGCGCAACCGGTGGCCGAGGATGACCCCGGAGCGACGCAGTCTGGCCACCCGGTCCAGACAGGTCGACGGGGCGACACCGACCTCGGCGGCCAGTTCGCGGTAGGTGGTCCGGGCATCGTTCTGCAGCAGCCGCAGAATGTGCAGGTCCACCGGGTCGAGAACGACGGATTCGGACATCTGCCGAACGTAGCACGGGACAGTCCCGGCAGGGCCCGGGTGATGTTCAGAGTGATGTCATGGACACCGACTCCTCCATGGCGCCCCCGGCGACCCCCCGGTCGCGGGCGCTCGCCACCGAAGCCGTGCACGCGGGCCGTGACGATCTCGCGGCCCTCGGCCTGCACACTCCGCCGATCGACCTGTCCACCACCTACCCCTCGTACGACTCCCGGGGCGAGGCCCGGAGGATCGACGCCTTCGCCACGAACGGCGCCAGGCCCGACGGCCCGCCCGTCTACGCGCGCCTGGACAATCCGACGACCGCCCGGTTCGAGGACGCGCTCGCCCGGCTCGAAGGGGCGGAGAGCGCCGTGTCGTTCGCCAGCGGAATGGCGGCGCTCACCGCCGTGCTGCTGGTCCGGGCGAGCATGGGACTGCGTCACGTGATCGCCGTCCGCCCGCTCTACGGCTGCAGCGACCATCTCCTCGGCACCGGTCTGCTGGGCACCGAGGTGACCTGGACCGATCCGGCAGGCATCGCCGAGGCGATCCGGCCGGACACGGGTCTGGTGATGGTGGAGACGCCCGCCAACCCCACGCTCGCCGAGGTCGACATCCGGGCGATCGCGCACTCCTGCGGTTCGGTGCCGCTGCTCGTCGACAACACCTTCGCCACGCCCGTGCTCCAGCGGCCGGTGGAGCACGGCGCCCGGATCGTGCTGCACAGCGCCACCAAGTACCTCGGAGGACACGGCGACGTGATGGGTGGCGTCGTCGCCTGCGACGAGGAGTTCGCGGCGCGTCTGCGGCAGGTGCGCTTCGCCACCGGCGGCGTGCTGCACCCGATGGCCGGGTACCTGCTTCTGCGCGGCCTCGCGACGCTCCCGGTGCGGGTGCGGGCGGCCTCCGCCACCGCCGCGGAACTGTCGCGCAGGCTGGCGGCCCACCCGCGCGTCGCCCGGGTCCACTACCCGGAACTGGGCGGGGCGATGGTCTCGTTCGAGGTGCACGGCGATCCCCACCGGGTGATCTCGGCCGTACGGCTCATCACCCCGGCGGTCAGCCTCGGCAGCGTCGACACCCTGATCCAGCACCCGGCGTCCATCAGCCACCGCATCGTGGAGGAGGGGGACCGGCAGGCTTCCGGCGTCGGGGACCGGCTCCTGCGCATGTCGGTCGGGCTGGAGGACGTCGAGGATCTGTGGGCCGATCTCTCCCGGGCGCTGGACTGCGACGAGCCGAGTCCCGGTGAAGAACGGGAACCGGCGTCACGGACGGTCCACGTGTCCGGGACGAACGGCGTGTCCGAGGCCGCTTCCGTGTCCGGAGCGGAGCGGGGCCCCGGAGCGGTCCGGGCCGTCGGGACAGGCCCGGCCTCGTAAAGGGGCGAGGTCCGGCCCGGTGAGGACGGCCGGGGGCGTGTGGGCGGGGGTCCGCGCGCCCCCGGCCGTCGGGCGTTTGGTCGGATTGGGCCACCGGGCCGCTGGCCCTTGCTCGTCGGTCGGTGCGGGGCTCGTTCCGCGGTGACCGGCCGGGTGGCCGTGACCGGCCTGCTGGTCAGTGACCGGCTTGCTCGTACGGCGGCAGCGAACGGACCGGTGTCGCGTCCAGCCGGGCGGTGATGACGAGCGTGCCTTCCTCGATCTGGTAGTCCAGCGGCAGGGCCAGCCCACGCATGGCCGCGACCATGCCGGTGTTGGAGGCCCCGGTGACCGCATAGACGTTCTCGCAGCCCGCCTCGACGGCGAGCGCCACCAGTCGGCGAAGCAGCTCGGAACCGATTCCGCGCCGCTGCCAGTCGTCCTCGACGAGCAGGGCGACCTCGGTCTCGTCGCCGTCCCACAGAAGGTGGCCCAGGGCGACCAGGCGTCCCGAGGCGGTCTGCGCGGCCACGGTGCGGCCGAATCGGGGGCTGAGGAGATGGTCCAGGTAGCGGCCGGCGTCGCGCACCGGACCGTGATAGCGCAGGGCGAGCGTCCGGTCGGAGCAGCGGTCGTGCATGGCCCGGGCCGCCTCCAGATCGTCCTGGTCGGCGCGGCGCACGGTGATCTCGTTGCCCTCGGGGAGCGTGAGCACGTGTTCGGTGCGCGGTACGCGGGGGCCCAGCCGGGCGTCCAGTTCCACCAGGGCCCCCGCCCGGGCGAACTCGGTCGGCGTGAACGGCAGATACGGTCGCTCGACGGTGATCGTGCCCCCGGACGGATCTCGCAGCCGCATCACCGTTTCCTCCAGCACTCCCTCCGCCGGGGGCGTTTCCCGGTCCGGCGCGTGACCGGTGACCGGGACCGGGGGCAGCGAGCGGATCGTGCAGCGGCCCAGCAACTGGCGCAGGGCGAGGGGTAGTTCTGCCGCGTCCAGTGCCGTGCGTGTGGCGAGGCCGAGTACCCGCGTCGGGGCGTCCACCAGGTCGTGGGCGTCGGCCCGCTCGATCCAGGTGGACCCGCCCCCGGCGGCGGAGACGGACCGGCTCAGTTGCCGGGCCCGGAGGGACGCGGGGGCGCGCAGCAGGAACTCGTCGACGGTTCCGCGCGCGAGCGGGTGCGTCTGCAACGTGAGGATGTCGACCCGGTGCCGGGCGAGCGCCAGGCACAGTGCGGCGAGACTCCCCGGTGCGTCCCGCACGGTGGTACGCATCCGCCACAACACCGTGCCCTCGCCAGCCGGGACCGCCCCGGGCCCCGCCGGCTCGGGCCCCGACGACTCGGGCACGATCACCGTCGCCGCGACCTTGTCGGCGGAGCCGGGTCCGTCCTCGGCATCGACGCGGTGGCCGGGTGGCCCGTCGGCATCGCGGACGTCGTCGGCGACGAGGCGGCTCCCGGTCGGCGGGGGAGCGTGACTGTGGCGCCGCGCCCACCAGGTATGGAACGCAGCGGTCATGGTCAGGGCCACGGCCGAGGCGATCAGGAGGTACGGTCCGTCGGGCTGGTGCCCGATCAGGTTGGCGATGGCGTCCGCCACGGCCATGGCGCTGAACAGCGCGGCCAGCTCGATCAGGTCCCGCCGCCAGTGGTGCGGGCTGCGGGAGGTCGTGGTGGATGTCCTGTCAGTCATGAGTTCACTGTGACCGAGCGGTGTTGCCCGGTCGCGAACAGTCTGTGACCGACGGGTTAAGTGAGCATCCGACCCCTAACATCCGTTTTGGCGAAATATCGCCTTGATCAATTGCGGCCCGTCCGGACCGGTGCTGGTCCGGACGGTGTCCGGCCACGCTCCGCGCGGTTCGCGCTGTTCGCGCGGGTCACGCCTCGACGGTCGAGGTGGTCATGCCGGTCCCGCCTTCTCCCAGGCGGCCTGCAGGCGTACCGCCTGCCGTACCAATTGCGAGGAGCCGCCGCGGGCCGCCGTCTCGGCGAGCCCGGATATCGGCTCGGCCCGCACCGCGCCGCAGTGTTCCGCGCATTCGGCGGCCACGGCGAGCAGATCATTCAGCCCACGTTGAGCCTTCTGTCGGGTGAGCAGTCCGGGCAGGAGCGCGGCGAGCACGGAGAGCGTCGTCCGGTACGCGCCGGTGGCGGCAGCGGTGCGGACCGACTCCGCGATCCGGTTCGGCTTCGCCAGCCCGTGTTCGAGAAGGGCCTTCAGTTGTTCGCCGAGCATTGAGGCGTCCAGCTGTTGGCGCGCGGCGAGTATCAGCAGGGCGTCCACCGCGGAGAGACGGTCCTCCTGGTGTCTGCACGCCAGACCGTACGCGACCGCCAGGTGGACCGCCTCGCCCGCGGGCGCGTCGAGCTCGGCGAGCGACGGCAGCGGACGCATGGTGTCCCGTATCTCCTCGACCGTGCCGATCGAGATGTTCGGCAGCATCCAGGCGGCCAGCGTCTCCGCGTCCTGGGGCAGGGACGAGATCCAGCCCTCCGGCCGTTCGCCCCAGTGGTAGCACACATGATGCGTGGGAGTGTGGGGCTTCCCCAGCCAGTGGAAGAGGTGGGGGAACTCCCGCCGGACGAAGGGGTTTTCCTCGCTGGCCATCAGCATGCGGTGCGTCCGGGTGCCCGGCGTCGACACCAGTCCGCCGGCCGTATGGGTCCGCCTCTCCAGGTCGAAGCGGTGTACGCGGGCGAGGGGTTCGTCGGCGCGCAGCCACGCCGCCAGGAGGTTGCCCTCCGGCGTGCCGAGGGCCGCGGCCGCCATCGCTGCCTCGTGCTGCGCCTCGCCGCGGGGTACGCGGAGCAGGGCCTGACCGAAGTCGACGTCACCGGGCCGGACGCCCAGCCGCTGGTACGCGCGCAGCCGGTCCACCAGCACGACCGGATCGAGGGAACCGGTGTGGGATGTGGGTATGGCCAGCAGGAACGGCACCCCGCCGTCGAGCACGGCGTCGGCCGCCTCCCACAGGCGGGCCTTGCGGATTCCGTCCAGTGCCGCGTGGGCGCACCTCCAATCGGGCTCCCGCGACGGACGGTCGGCTGCCACGGCCCGAGCCGACTCCCCGCCGAGGAGCGTGGCCACGACGATCTCGATGCCCGAGCGCGAGATGAGCCACCGTCTGAGATGGGGGCTGGGCTCGCTGTCGATCCGCCACTGACCGGTCAGCGCTTCACGCAGCGCGTCGCCCAGTGCCGTCCGGTCGGCATGGGCGTGCCGCACCAGCCCGTCCAGTGTCCGCTCGAACGCCGACACGTCGAAGGGGGCGCCGGAACCGCCGAATCCGGACCGCAGATCGCCCGTCAGGAGCGCGACCTCCTCGATGAGTTCGGGCAGCGTGGCCGGCGCGGGTGCGAGAGGCCGCGGCACAGGAGGGAGCGGAAGTACTTCCTCGTACGGTTCCGCAGTCGGTCGGTCGCCGGGCAGGACACCGAAGGTCGCGGCCGCGGCTTCCTGATGCACCGGGCTCAACTGTGCGGCCGAAAGGGCAAGTTCTTCCCGTGTCGTGTCACCGGCGGAGGAGAGGTACCGCGTCACGAGCTTCAGTGCCCGTTCCTGAAGGCCGATGTCCTCGTGCCCGAAGACCTCGGCGACGGCGGGCAGCAGTTCGTCGGCCGTCGACGGGTCGCGCCGCAAGGCCTTGCCGATCAGCACGAGCTGGGTCCGGACCAGCTTCTTCTCGGTGCGGAACAGCACGGCACCCGAGACCTCCGCCAGCGACCGCACCGGCAGTTCACCGCGCTCGTCCATCCGGCCGAGCACCTCCTGGGCGTGACCGGCCACGGTGGAGATCCCGTCCGCCGCCATGGCGGCCCAGTCGGCGAGATGCCCGGTCTCCTCCTGCTCGGTCAGCTCCAGCCGCCGCAACAACGCCAGGCAGAACCGCTGTTCCGCAGGCTTCCCGCCCCGGAGCAACCGGGTGAGGGACATCTCCACGAGCGGCGTCCGCTCGACGAGCCCCTCGTCGACGAGAGCGAGCAGCGCCACCGGCCACTGGCACGGATTCTGCGTGGTGTCCTCGAACCAGATCATCGACGACGGCAGCTCCGGCAACTCGAAGACGCGGGGGAGGAGAACCGGCAGGTACGGGTCGGCGCGGAGGATGTCGGTCAAGGGGCGCGTCTTGCGCGTCTGCCAGGGAAGGGTGGAGACGTGCTCCGCCCAGCCGCGCACGAAGGCGTCCGTGGTGGGGACCGGACACCCTGCGAGCTTCACCAGGCCGACGATGAGTTCGTACGCGGACTCCACCGCCGCGGGCCGCGCCGCGAGCCGATGGGCCACATCGGCGACCCAGGCGGGATCGCGGTCCCCCAGCACCTCGACGACCCGGAAGAAGGGAGTCCGTCGCCACCCCACCAGGTCCCGGCCGCCCAGCCAGGTGGCGCACGCCGCCGCCCCCGTGTGGCAACCCGCGCCGGCCACGAACAGGGCGTCGCGTGACCTCTCCCGCTCGTTCCAGTGCCAGCCCCGTGCCTCCTTGCGCAGGGCCTTCAACTCCACGAGCGCCGCCCGGCGTTCGGCCCGGCCCAGTCCGGCCAGCAGGCCCGGGACGTCCTTCACGTGCCCTTCCCGGACCGCGGTGAGCAGGTCCTTCATCGCACACCTCCGGTGACCGGCGCACCACGACGGACCATCCGCACGGCCAGGGCGTGCTTGCAGGGGCCCCGACGGCCGCGATAGTCGATCCACCACTGGCAGGTACAGCCGAGCATTCCGTCCTTCTCCCTCACTTGGTAACGACGCTCGCCCGAGGAGACGACCGCCACGTCCCCGTCGAGCGCGACCGCTCCGGAGCCGGCCAGATCCCGGGCCGCGACCAGACGCGGGTTGTGCCGCTCCACGCGGTGCGCGTCGTACGGCAGCTCGCGATGGAAATAGGCGGCGTCCGCGAGGTCGTAGCCGACCCGGCCCGCCGTCCCCAGCCGGGTGAGCGCGGCCCGTACCCGCTCCACTGTCAGACCCGACTGCTCCGCCAGGTCGGCGGGCTCGATACGCGGCTCCCAGGCCAGCAGCAGCGACACCAGCTCGGCGTCGGCCGCGGCATCCTCGGTGGCCAGTGCCTCCAGCACTCCGCCCTCGCCGGAGAAGCCGCGCGAGGCCTCGGGCGACAGCGTGAGCGTGAGCCGCATGCCGGGAAGCACCGCCTCCCAGGCGCTCGCGGTCGCCGCGCCGTCGGCCACCGGGCCGTACACCCGCAGGGACGTCGCATGACGCAGCACCCGCTGAAACGCCACCAGCCGCTCGGGGCCCGGCAGACACACCGCCCCCGCCACCGGCCGTGTCGTCGGCCGCAGTGTCTTCCCCGCCGGGATCACCCAGCGCGCTCCGCGCGAGGCGTTCCCCGACGTGCGCGGCAGTGACCTCAGGAACCGCACGGCCTCGGCGGCGGACAGCTCGGCCCGCAGATCGAAACCGGCCGACACCACCTGCGCCTCCGCGAAGCCGCGCAGCCACCGGTCGGGCAGTGGCACCTTCTTCTCCACGACCGGCCCGTCCAGCGTGGTGACGGCCAACTCCTCCGGACCCACCCGCATGTGCAGCGGATCGTCACCCGATATCCGGGAAAGGGCCTCCCGCAGCGGGTTGTTGACGTCCACGTTCGTCGTGCCGTGCCCCGTCTCCGCGCCGTCCAGCCCTTCTCGCAGCACGTCGAGCCGCGCGTACACGCCGCAGCAGCCGGAGAACGACTCGAAGCGCAATCGGTCGCCATTGCCCGTCACCACGGGATCGAGCGAGGCGGGCAGGGTCCGCTGGTAGTAGCGCGCGGACGCCACGTCCGCCACGGCGAGCAGGCCGCGGGCGGCGATGCTCGGCGAGGTGAGGAATCCGGAGAAGAACCGGGGATGGGGTTCGGCACCCCGGGGAGTGAGTCCACCGGACGTCTCCAGACCGAGCAGTCGCCCGGCCTGTGAGGACTCCACGGCGGACGGGCGTGCGTAGGCCAATGCCTGAACGGATCGGGTCATGGAAAAACCGTAGGACCCACCACTGACAATCGGTCCCCGACCGCCGTCCGGGGACAGCGGTCGGGGCCGCCTCACTGTCCTACGAGGCCCGGCCGCAGCACCTTGCTGAACAGCACGGAACCGCCCTGGGCGCGCAGTCGTACGGTCAACTCGCCGCTGTCGCCGTCGATGTCGACCTCGCCGAACAACTGCGGGGACTCCATCGGCGAGACGTTCGCCCGTTCGGGTGCCCGCACGAACACCCGGTCGGGACCGAACGTCGCGTCGAGCGCGTTCGCCGGGAACTGACCGGCCGCCAGCGGACCCGAAACGAACTCCCAGAACGGCGCGAAGTCCTTGAACGCCGCACGCTCGGGCACGTAGTGCTGTGCCGACGTGTAGTGCACGTCGGCCGTCAGCCAGACCGTGCCGGTGATCCGCCGGTGCTTGATGTACCGGAGCAGTTCCGCGATCTGGAGCTCCCGGCCCAGCGGCTGCCCGGGATCGCCCTGGGCGACCGCCTCGAAGTCGGTCGCTCCGTCGGTGACCACCAGCCCCAGCGGCATGTCGGCGGCGATCACCTTCCACACCGCGCGGGACCGTGACAGCTCCTGCTCGAGCCAGCGCAGCTGTTCGGCGCCGAGGATGCCGGTGGCGTCGTCCGGCTGCCGGCCTGGGGAGTTGGCGTTGCGGAAGGACCGCATGTCGAGGACGAACATGTCGAGCAGCGGACCGTGCCGCACGACGCGGTGCATCCGGCCCTCGCCGGACGCAGCACGCAGCGTGGACACGGGGAAGTACTCGCGGAACGCCCGTGTCGAACGGGCCGCCAGTACATCGATGTTCTTCTCGGTGTAGCGGGAGTCGTCGAGGATCTGTCCGGGATACCAGTTGTTGCGCACCTCGTGGTCGTCCCACTGGACGATCGAGGGCACCTGGGCATTGAACCGACGGAGGTTGGCGTCGAGAAGGTTGTAGCGGAAGTTCCCCCGGTACTCGGCCAGCGTCTCGGCGACCTTCGACTTCTCCTCGGTGGTGACGTTGCGCCAGACACGTCCGTCGGGCAGCGTCACGCTGGGCTCGATCACCCCGTCCGCGTAGATGTTGTCGCCACTGCACAGGAAGAAGTCGGGGTCGAGGCGGCGCATCTCCTCGTAGACGGTGTAGCCGCCGATGTCCGGATTGATGCCCCAGCCCTGGCCCGCGATGTCGCCGGACCACAGGAAGCGCACCCCGTCCCGGCGCCGGGCGGGCGCCGTCCGGAACGTCCCGTGCACCGGCTCTCCGGTGCGGCGCGGGTCCGCCGGATCGGCCAGCGTCACCCGGTAGTGCACCTGCTCGCCCGCCGGGAGCCCGTACAGCGGCGTGGTCCCGGTGAAGTCGGTTCCGGCGCCTAGCAGCGGACCGGGCCAGGTGCGTGACCGCCGGAAGGACTGCGTGGCCGACGTCTCCACGATCATCCTGGCGGGACGGTCCGAACGGACCCAGACCAGCGCCGACGAGGCGGTGACGTCGCCCACCTGCACACCCCATGCGGCGCGCGGCCTTCCGGACAGGGCGAACGCGGGGGCCGCGGCCCCCACCGCGGGCAGCGACAGCGCGGCCGACACGGCGAGGGAACCGCGCAGCACACCGCGACGGTCGAGGGGCGGAACAAGAGGACGGTTCGGCATCGGGGGCGCCTCCACGGGCGGGTGCTTCGGTGGACCAGGGGCCGGTCGGCCGACCCCACCCTCGTGCCCGTCGGCGGCGCGCACACCAATCCCAGGTGAACACCAGGCAGCGGCCGCCACTGTCGTCCCGGACGTCACGGCCGCAACGGTCGTCCCGTCGGTCTCGGCCCTCGTGCTCATCGCGGCCGTCCTGCCTGCCGCGGCCGTCGCTGCCGTCACCGTGGTTCCGCATGCCACGGTTGTTCCGTTGCTGTCGCGGCTGCGGTTGCCGCCGCGCCCGCGGCCGGAGCTCCCGCGGACGTCGTTGTCCCGGCCGCCGGTATCCCGTTCTCGCACGCCGGTACCCGGTGCCTCTCACCCGAACCGGTCGTCACCCGCCGTTCTCTTGGTGGACGGACGCCAGCAGCCATACCCCTCACGTGATCTCATGCGGCGTCAGGTGCGCATGGCCGAGCAGCAGATCCACCGTCCGGCTCCCGGAGGGCACCGTCTCGCAGTCGCTCAGAGGGCGCAGGGCCACCCCGGCCGCGTTCGCGCGCCTCATGAACGACGGCTCGGGCCCGTAGCGTTCGGGGAGCCGCGCGATGACGTGCAGCCCGGCGGCGATGCCGCTCACGGTCGTTCCGGGAAAGCGGTCCGTCAGCTCGGCGACCAGGGCGTCGCGGCGCTCGCGGTAGGCCCGCCAGCAGCGGCGCAACTGCCGGTCGTAGCCGCCCGTGCGATGAACTCGGTGAGGACGGCCTGATCGACGGCCGGATTGCCCAGATCCATCGTGCGCTTGCGGGCCACGATCTCGTCGGTCAGCGCCGCCGGTGCGAGCCGTCGGCCCAGCCGCAGCCCCGGGCGAGCGACGTGGTCACCGAACCGGCGTACGCGACATGCTCCGGGTCGAGGCCCTGCAAGGCCCCGGCGGGCGCGCGGTCGTAACGGAAGTCTCCGTCGTAGTCGTCCTCCACGATCAGCCCGTCCGTGGCACGGGCCCAGTCCAGGAGTCTGCCGCGACCGGCGGCGGAATACGCGATCCCGGTGGGGAACTGGTGCGCCGGAGTGGTGACCACGGCGCGGACATCCGAGCGTACGAGAGGCCCGGCAGCCAGCCCGTCGGCGTCGAGCGGCAGCGCGGTGGCCGTGATTCCGGCGGACGCGAACAGCGCCGCGTGCTCGGGACTGCCGGGATCCTCGACGCCGACCGCCCGCACACCTCGATCGCGCAGGACGAAACCGAGCAATGTCATTGCCTGCGCCACGCCGGAGCACACCACCACGCGCTCCGGTTCCACGACCACCCCACGACGCCTGGCGAGCAGGGCCGCAAGCGTCTCCCGGAGCTCTGGCAGCCCCCGTGGATCGGGATAGCCCAGCGCGCTGCGCGGCAGCCCGCCGAGCACCGAGCGACAGGCGGCGGCCCAGGTACTGCGGGGGAACAGCGCGAGATCAGGCGTACCCGGGCGGAAGTCCACATGAGCGCCCGGCGCACGCGGGGCCAGGTCACGCGCCCCCGGCGCGGCGGCCCGGACGGCCCCGCCCACCCAGGTGCCGGCACCGCGTTCGCTGCGCAGACAGCCCTCCGCCGTCAGTTGTTCGTACGCCTCGGTGACCAGCCCTCTCGAAACCCGCAGATCCGCGGCGAGCGCCCGGCCCGATGGCAGTCTCGTCCCTGGGACGAGGCGACCGGAACGCACGGCCTCGCGCAGAGCCGACTGGAGGGCGTGGCCCCGTCGACGTGCCAGCGCGGCGGCAGCGGGCACCAACAGCTCCCAGGCCGCGGAGCCGGACTCCGTGAACCTTCCGGGCTCCTCGTCCCGTGCCGGTGGATTGGTCCCCGATGACGTCATGAAAGCGGACCCTAAAACAGACCACACCGCAGCCCAGCGTCGGCTCCATGAACGCTGTATCCCCGCGCGGGGCGCTGCTCGCAGCCCTCGCCTGCGTCCTCGTGAGCGCCTCCTTCACCGCGAACAGCCTGCTCTGCGACTATCCGTACGCGGGCGGTCAGGCGCTGCGCCACGGTCTCGCGGCGCTCCTGCTCCTGCCCCTGGTGGCCGGCGATCGGCGGTCCGGGGGACCGATCGCCGTACTGCGTGGCCTTCACCACCGGCAGTGGGGGCGGCTCGCGCTTCTGGCGGCCGTCGGCATGGTCGGCTTCAACCTGCCGGTCCTCGGGGCGGAACGCTACGCCGAACCCGCCGTCCCCGGGGTCTTCGTCGGCTGCGCCCCGATCCTCGTCGTCGCGGTCGTGCCCCTGCTGGACGGACGCCGGCCGACGCGCGTCGTTCTGGGGGCCGCCGTGTTCGTCGCCGCCGGGGCCTTCACCGTCCAGGGGTGGGGCCGCACCGACACGGCGGGCATCCTCTGGTCGGCCGGTGCGCCGGCCGGTGAGACGGGTTTCGCCGTTCTCGCGGTGCCCGTACTGCGGCCGGTGGGACCGCTGGGGCCGAGGCTGCTGGCGGCCACGGTGTGCGGGATCGCCGCAGCGGAGTCCCTGCTGTTCGGCCTGGTGACGGACGGCATCGGGGTCGTCCGGGCACCCCCGACCGGCGAAGCCGTCGCCCTGCTCCGGCAGGCGGTGGTCGTCACGGTCGTCAGCTTCGTCTGCTGGTACATGGGCGTGCAGCGGATCGGCGCCGAGCGCGCCACGCTCTTCTCCGGGCTGATCCCGGTCTCCGCCGCCCTCACCGCGCCACTCGTGGGGACCGGCTCCTACGGGGTTCCGCAGGCTTTTGGGAGTGCGCTGGTCGGGCTGGGCGTGGCGCTCGGCTCCGGCGTGCTGCCCCGGCGCCGCACCGCACCGGGCACCGGCACGGCGCCCGGCGCCACGCGTGCTCCGCGCTACCCGCGGCGCCGGTCCGTCGTTCCGCAGGAGGTCCCCCTGCCCGGGCAGCCGCAACGCTCTGGCAACGGGGACCGCCCGGCCGGCCCCGGCCCCGGCTTCCCGGCGGCGGGGGAGCGTACGGCCGGTCCTCGCAGCGGATGACCGCATGGCCGGATGACCGTCGGGCACTGCGGGGCCTCGCGGCGGACGGGGCCGAACGGGATGGTGGGGCAGGGCTGCTGCGCCCGTTGCGATGCGACACATGTGCGTCGCGTGCGAACGGATGGGGAGCGGACCTGGCCTGCGGGAGGAGCGCAAGTGCCGTTGTGCGGACCGCAAGTTCGAGGGGATCCGGGCGGCCGTGCTGGACAGCGTTCCGCGCGTCCGCTGGGATGGACGGGTGACAGCCGACACCGCCACCGACGTCTTCGAGGCCCACCGTTCCGTGCTCATCGCAGTCGCCTACCGCATGCTGGGCCGGATCGCCGACGCCGAGGACGTGGTGCAGGAGGCATGGCTGCGGTGGTCGTCCGCCTCCCGCGAGGACGTACGGGAGCCGCGCGCCTATCTCGTCCGGATCACCACCCGTCTCGCCGTCGACCGGCTGCGGCAGGTGCGGTCGCAGCGCGAGGCGTACGTGGGGCCCTGGCTGCCGGAACCCCTCGTCACCGACTTCGGCCCCTCCGTACCCGACACGGCGGAACGGGCCGTTCTCGCGGATTCGGTGTCCCTCGCCGTTCTCGTCGTCCTCGAATCCCTGTCACCGCTGGAACGGGCCGTCTTCGTGCTGCGTGAGGCGTTCGGGTTCCCGTACGCCGAGATCGCCACGGCCCTGGAACGCTCCGAGGCCGCCGTGCGTCAGCTCGCGGGGCGCGCCCGGCGCCACGTCGACGAGCGAAAGCCGCGCTACGACGTGGACCCGGCCCGCCGTCGTGACCTCACGGAACGGTTCCTCGCCGCGGCGGCGGGCGGTGACATCGAGCGGCTGCTGGCGATGCTCGCCACCGATGTGCGGCTCGTCGGAGACAGCGGGGGAAAGGCCAAGGCACCGTTGCGCGTCATCGAGGGCGCCGACAAGGTGAGCCGCTTCCTCTGTGCTGTGGTCCACGACCGGACCCAGGAGTTCGACATACGGGCCGTGGAGCTCAATGGTCGTCCCGCGGTGATCGTGCTCTCGGGCGGAAAGCCGGACTCCGCCGTCCAGATCGAGCTCAGGAACGGGCTCATCCAGTGCGTGTACATCGTGCGCAACCCTGACAAACTTGTCGGTCTGGTCGACCAATGACCGGCCTTCTCGTGCCCCGGCACCCGTCCGCCGCGGGTGTGACGGCCGCCGGGGCGTGACGGCCACCGGTCGTCCCGATCCTCCCGGCACCCCTCCCAGGCTCCGCGCGCGCACCTCGCCGCGGAGCCTTTCCGCTGCGGGCGGCTCACGGCACCACGAACGTCCTGTGAACGCTCTGCGACAGGGGCTCATTCCGCTGCGTGACCGCAGGAGGATTGGTCTTGACCAAGGTGGTATCCCGTCCTATGGTCTCACCGTTAAGGCAGGAACCTTTAATAAATAACGTCGCGGAAAAGCCGCTGGGCGATTGCGGAGGACAGGGTGGGGACCACTCAGCTGGAATCGGTGCAGGAGCCGAAGTACTGGCACCTCAAGACCGTGCTCAGTGAGGCACTCGACTCGGACTTTGCGGTGGGAGAGATCCTGCCCAACGAGCGTGACCTCGCTGCTCGGTTCGGAGTCGCCCGTGCCACGCTCCGGCAGGCTCTGGAACAGCTCGAACTGGAGGGCAGGCTGCAGCGCCGCCGAGGCGTCGGCACCACCGTCGCGCCGCCGCGCGTCGGGGTCGCGGTCTCCACCGGGAAGCGCGACTGGTCGGGCGGCGGGGCAGGCGAGGCATGGCAGCCGGTGGGCTGCACGACCGCGGTCGCCCCGGCGTCGGTGGCGTCCGTGCTCGGTGTGGGCGGTGACGAACCGGTCCACGTCGTCCGCCGCATCCGCGTCGCCCAGGCGCAGACGATCGCCGCGGAGCTGCTCTACGTCCCGTCGTCGTCGGTGCCCGGACTGTCGGCGATCGATGCGTCGTCCGGCCCCGCCCGGGCCCGCGGCGTCCTGCGCGAACTGCACCGCCTCGGCCTCGACGGGCAGGACCGGTCGGTGGAGCTCGGTTCGGCGCGTGCGGACGACGCGAAGGAACTCGACCGGCTTCCCGGCGCCCCCGTCCTCGTCGTCACCACCCGTTACCTGGTGGCGGGTGGTACCGCGGCGCTCTCCGTCGCCACTTATCGCGCCGACACCTGCCGGCTCACCTTCGGCGACTCGGGCGACCTGGAGATCAGCCACCACGGCGAGGAGCGTCAGGCGTCCTGACCCCGGCCGCGAGCGGCGGGCGTCCCGGACGACACCACCCGGGACGGCTCGGACGGAATGTTCCCGAGCCCGCCCCACCCCTGCCCAGATGCACGTGAACGGGCCGTCGGGACGCCTGCGGGCGGGCCTGCGGTCTCCGTGAACGGCCCGTCGCGCTCAGCGGCGGGCCGTCACCGTTCCCTCCACAGCGAAGAGCTGCTCCTCGACGTGATCGAGAGCCAGTCGCAGGGCACCCGTGGCCACCGCGGCCTCGCCGAGCAACGACAGCGTCACACGCGGCGGCCGGAGGCAGTAGCGGGCCAGTTCGCAGCGGAGCGGCTCCAGCACACCGTCCAGCCCTGCGGCCCATCCACCGACCACCACCAGCTCCGGGTCCAGGGCCAGCACCAGCGCCGCGACATCGTGCACCAGACGCTGGATGTACCGCTCGACCGCTGCCTGAGCCTGTGCGTCCCCGCGCCGCGCCTGCGCGAACACGGCCGCGACGGCGGCCTCGTCCAACGGATCCAGGGGCCTGTCCGTCGTGGAGAGGAGCCTTTCCGGCGTTGCTTCGCGGCCCAGGAGGTGCAGGGCGCCGATCTCGCCCGCCGCGCCGCCGTAGCCGCGGTGCAGCCGTCCGCCGATCAGCGATCCGGCACCCGGGCTCAGGCCGGCCAGGACGAACACGACGTCGTCGGACTCGGTGGCAGCCCCCTTCCAGTGCTCCGCCACCGCCGCGGCGTTGGCGTCGTTCTCCACGATGACGGGACAGCGGAAGGAACGCCGAAGCCGCTCACCCAGCGCCAGCCCCGTCCAGTCCGGCAGCGCGGTGCCCAGCCGAACCGTTCCGTCGGCTTCCACGATGCCCGGGCTACCGACCCCGACGGCACGCAGACTGCTCCGGGCAACCCCCGTCCGCCGCAGGACGTCGGCCACCATCACGCGGACCTTTTCGAGCCGGTCGTCGGCGCACGCCGTCTCCGACACCTCACGTGAACCCGCCCCGATGATCCGGCCGTCCAGCTCGGAGAGCAGGGCGGAGACGCGGTGCGGACCGATTTCGATGCCGAGCAGATGACCGGCCTCGGCGCGGAACCTGAACCGTCGTGCCGGGCGCCCCTGCCGGCGGGCCTCGCCACCGTCGGGCATCGACTCGACGACCAGCCCGGCCTCCAAGAGCCCTTCCATCACGCCCTCGACCGTTGGCCTGGACAGACCCGTGATCAGGGTCAGGTCCGTGAGCGTGGGCGAGTCGGCGCCCCGGAGGGCGTGCAATACCACTGCGGAATTGATCCGTCGCAACAGCGATGGATCACCACCGGTCAGCCGCCCCACGGTCTGTCCTCCCAGCTCGTGCGCATGTCAGGCGGATGGTACTCGCTGCCCGGATGCCGGGCGACCGTGGGCCGCAACGGGCATCCGGAGCCGCGCGGTTCAGCTCGGGGCCACGAACCCGGACTCGTACGCCGCGATCACCGCCTGGGTGCGGTCCCTGGCGCCCAACTTGGCCAGCACGGCGCTGACATGGGTCTTCACCGTCTCCACGCCCACCACAAGCTTGGCGGCGATCTCCGCGTTCGACAGCCCCCTGGCCATCAGCCGCAGCACCGCCGCCTCCCGCTCGGTGAGCGACGCCCGCTCCATGGCCGCCCGCGCCTTGTTCGTGCCGTACTGCGCGGCGAGCTGCCGCACCGCCGCCGGGAACAGCAACGACTGGCCCTCCGCGACCAGACGTACCGCATGGACGATCTCGGTCGGCCGTGCCCGCTTGAGCAGGAAGCCGTCCGCCCCCGCACGCAACGCCTCGTACACGTACTCGTCGTTCTCGAACGTGGTGACCACCAGGATCTTCGGCGGGTCCGGCACGGTGCGCAGCACCAGTCGTGTCGCCTCTATGCCGTCCATCAGAGGCATTCTGACGTCCATGGCCACCACGTCGGGACGCAGCCGACGCAACAGGGGGATGACGGCCGCGCCGTCGTCCGCCTCGCCCACCACTTCGATGTCGGGCTGTGCATCGAGGACAGCGCGCAGCCCAGCACGGACGAGGGGTTCGTCGTCGACCAGAAGAACGGTAACCGCCATCCGATCAGCCTAGGCCGTGCGACGGAAGGCTCACGTACACCCTCCACTCGCCCCTGTGCGGACCCGTCCTGGCCTTTCCTCCCAGTAGCGCGGCCCTCTCGCGGATGCCCCGCAGCCCGCTCCCGCCACCTGTCGAACCCGTCGAATCACCCAGCGGGTTGGTCACGTTCAGCTCCAGCCGGCCGTTCGCGACGCTGATCCGCACACGGACGGGAACGGTCCCGGCGTGACGAAGCACGTTGGTGAGCGATTCCTGAAGGATGCGATAACCCTCACGGGACACCGCCGCGGGAACCTCCTCCAACGGACCGGACACGTCCGCGTCGACCTTCGCCCCCGACCGGCGCGCGGAGTCCAGAAGCCGGTCCGCCTCCACCAGCGTCGGTTGTCGTCCCCTCGGCGCCCCCGCTTCACGTAGCACCCGCAGGACCCGCTCCAGATCGTCGAGCGCGTCCCTGCCGGTCTCCTCGATCGCGGTCAGTGCCCGCGCCGTGAACTCCGGATCGTCGGCCGCCCGGGCCGCCCCCGCCTGCACGACGGCGACGGTCAACGCGTGCCCGATGGAGTCGTGCAGCTCCCGCGCGATGCGATTGCGCTCCAGCAGCTGTTCGGTGCGCTCCTCCAAGGCGGTGAGCCGCTGCACCGGCGAAGGGCCGAGGAGGCTGCGGGCGGCCAGGGTGATCAGCTCACCACTCGCCAGGACCACGGCCAGCAGAACCAGGAGGGGCAGGGGAGTGAGTAGGAGATGCCACCAATGCGGTTGCAGTACGGCTGTCAGCCAACTCTGTTCCAGGTTGCCGCCGGTACCGCTGATGACCAGGTCCACCGTGGTCATCGGCAGCCAGACAGTGGCAACACCCACCACGACGCCGAACACCAGTCGCAACTCCAGCCAGAGGACGGTGCGCCAGCGGTCCGCCCAGCCGACCGCGGCCGTGGCCGAGATCGCCGCGTGGGGGCTGCCGTGCTCCGCGGGCGTGAGCAGCAGCTGGGCCTGCACCCCTTCCGTCAGCCGCATGCCCGGCAGCAACCCCACCGGTATGGCCAGGACCATGAGCACCCACGGAGTGTCCATGGAGATGAACATCCACACACTGCAGACGGCCAGTGGGATGAGGAGGTGCAGCCACCGGGTGTAGGTGGCGGAGGTGGCCAGCGGTCGGATGTGGCGGAGCATGCGGCCATCGTGCCAGCCCGCCCGGGCCGGGCGACTCCCCCGAGCGAGGGAGAAGCTTCCCCTCCCACGGGGGAGGCCGGTACCCCTGCGGGACCGCCAAGCTGACGACATGACCAGCATCGACGTCCACGAACTCACGAAGGAATACGGCACGACCCGTGCCGTGGACCGGCTCACGTTCAGCGTGCGCCCGGGCCGGGTCACCGGCTTCCTCGGCCCCAACGGTGCCGGCAAGTCCACCACCATGCGACTCGTGCTCGGACTGGACCGGCCCACCGCGGGTACGGCGACGGTCGGCGGGCAGCCCTACACCGCGCTCGACAATCCGCTGCGGCGGATGGGGGCGCTGCTCGACGCCCAGGCCGCCCACGGCTCGCGCACCGCGCGGGATCATCTGCTCGCCCTCGCGGTGAGCAACGGCATAGGCGCCCGCAGAGTGGACGAGGTCCTGGACGAGGCGGGGCTCGGCGCGGTCGGCGGCGCGCGCATCAAGACGTTCTCACTGGGCATGCGCCAGCGGCTGGGCATAGCTGCCGCCCTGCTCGGCGACCCGGAGATCGTGATGCTCGACGAGCCGTCGAACGGGCTGGACCCGGAAGGCATCATCTGGATTCGCGAGCTGATGAGGCGTCTCGCCCGGGAAGGCCGCACGGTCCTGGTGTCCAGCCACCTGATGAACGAGACGTCCTCGTTCGCGGATCATCTCGTGGTGCTCGGCCGCGGCCGACTCCTCGCGGACCTGCCGATGCGGGACTTCCTGGAGTCCCGAAGCCGCCCCGTGGTGCGCGTGCGCACGACCGATCCCGCCCGGCTCCGGGAGGCACTGATCGGCAAGGGACACGAGCCCGTTCCTGGCGACGACGGGACTCTGAGCGTCGAAGGCGCACAGGCCGCCGAGATCGGTGCCGTGGCGGCCGAGCACGGCATCGCCATCCTCGAACTTGTCGACGAGCGCCCGACGCTGGAGCAGGCCTACCTCGACCTCACCTCCGACGCCATGGACTTCGCGTCCGCGTCGACCCCGTCCACAGACCTTCAGGAGGCCTGACCATGTCGACCGCGGCAGTGTTCCACTCCGAGTGGATCAAGATCAGATCGGTGCGGTCCGTGATCGGATCCCTGATAGCGGTGCTTCTCGTGACTCTCGTCGTCACCGTGCTCGTGTTTGCCACCGTCGGCCAGGCGGAGGCGGACAACGCGGGTGCCGATCCGGTCTTCGGCGCCTTCTACGCCCTGAACTTCGGGCAGGTGGCGGCCATCGGCTTCGGCGCGACCGCGATCTCGTCCGAGTACGTCAACGGGGCTCTGCGGATCTCCCTGACCGCCGTGCCGCACCGCACCCTTCTCTATGGGGTGAAGGCGGCACTCGTCGGTGCGCTCGCCCTGGTCGTCGGCCTGGCCACCAGCTTCAGCGCCTTCCTGGTGGGGCAGCTGTTCCTGGGGGAGTACGCGATCGATCTGGGTGAGCCCGGGGCGTTGCGGGCCACCTTCGGCGGCGGGATCTACCTGGCCCTGATGACGTTGTTCGCCGCCGGCTTGACGGTGCTGCTGCGCAGCGCCGTGGCCGTGCTCAGCCTGCTCATACCGTTCATCCTCATCGTCTCCTTCGTGGTCGGCGACATCGCGGGTGGCGCCGCGCAGTACCTGCCCGACCGGGCCGGGCAGTTGGTGCTCCAGCAGAACCCCGAGGGCAGCCTCGGACCGTGGGGCGGACTCGCCGTGACCGCGGCCTGGACGGCGGCCGCCTTGCTGGCGGGCTGGTGGGCGATCCGGCGCAGGGACGTGTAGTCCCGCCGCCGCATCGGTGGCCACGTGCTGTGTCACTTACACGCCCACGCCGTTGTCCACGTCCGTGCCGGACCCGAATCCCTGCTTCCGGGGCGCCGCGAGGACGGGGAGGGCACGGAAAAGGCTGAGGGGCCTTCAGGGCCCGGGGCCGCGGGGTCGAATGTCAGTGCTGGGCGGTTTACTGACGGCATGACCACCGCACATCACCTTCGCCTCATCGACGGGATGCGGACCCGCGTCTTTCCCGCGGAGCGCATCCGGTCGGGTTCGGGAGTCAGCGGGCCCGGCTATCACACGGCGTCCCTGCACGCGGACGTCGACCACTGGGACGACGACGAGGCGGCACGGCTGCAACACCGAGCGCAGTGCCTCGCGGAGCACGATGCGCTGCTGACCCTGCTCACGAGTCGTTGGGGCGAGCCGCAGGTGATCAGTCTGTGGAGTGCGCAGGAGCGGATGACGGCAGGGGAGGAGATCCCGGAGGCGTGGGCCGAGACGGTCGCGGGCTGCGAATACCTCCAGCTGTGGCGGATCGAGGACCGGTGGGTCGCGCTGGGCCTGTACCTGGAGGAGGACGGGCCGGGCTGCGAGCTGAACGTCGTGGTGACGGAGATCGATCCGCCGTGATGCGGGCGGGCCGACCCGTGCCGTGACCCGGGACATGACCACGGCCCACGGTCTCGGCCGGCCGGGGGCATGGGGAAGACAGGCCGCCTCGCGCGGCCACGGGGCTGCGGTGGTCGCCGGTGGCCCGTGGCGCCGGGTGTCGCGACCGGCGGGCCCTCATGCGGTGAGGGTCTCGTGGTGGGGTTCGCGCGGGGTGAGGTCCTTGCGCGGCGGGCTTCACGCGGTGGTGGGGTCGCCGTGCTCGACGGCGGCGCGCAGGCGCCCGTACTCCTCCGCCATCGTCGGAGTCGTCCAGTGGGCGTTGAGACCACTGGGGTTGGGAAGGGCCCAGACCCGGGCGCCGCCGACCGTGTGGTCCTGTGGACCGATCCGGGCCGTCCGCCTGCCGAACGCGGTGCGGTACGCGGTGACACCCACGACCGCCAGCCACTCCGGTCGCAACCGTTCGACCTTGGCCGCCAGGATCCGCCCGCCCTCGCGGAACTCCTCGGCGGAAAGTTCGTCGGCGCGTGCGGTGGCCCGGGCGACCACATTGGTGATGCCCAAGCCGTATCGCAACAGTTCGGTCTGTTCCGTCGGACTCAGCAGCCGAGGGGTGAACCCCGACCGGTGGAGTACGGGCCAGAAACGGTTACCGGGGTGGGCGAAGTGATGACCGGTCGCCCCGGTCGTCAGGCTCGGGTTGATTCCGCAGAACAGTACGCGCAGGCCGCCCGCGACCACATCGGGAACGGTGCGGTCGCGGGCGGCCCGGAGCTCCTCGGGTGTCATCGGCTCGGGTGGTCGGCCGTCAGAGGATGGAGCCCGGCGTGTATGCGGCGGCCTGGGGGTGCTGCTCGATGATTTCCTCGATGCGGGAGATCAGGGTGGTGACCTGGTCGCCCGCCGCGCCCGTGAAGGAGAGCTTGTCGGCCATGAGGGCGTCCAGCCGTGCGCGGTCGAGCGGGATGCGCTCGTCGGTGGCCAGCTTGTCGAGCAACTCGTTGCGCTCGGCCCCCTGTTCGCGCATGGCCAGGGCCGAGGCGACCGCGTGCTCCTTGATCGCCTCGTGGGCGACCTCACGGCCGACGCCGGCGCGGACCGCACCCATCAGGACCTTGGTGGTGGCGAGGAACGGCAGATAGCGGTCGAGCTCGCGGGCGACGACGGCCGGGAAGGCCCCGAACTCGTCCAGCACCGTCAGGAAGGTCTCCAGCAGCCCGTCGAACGCGAAGAACGCGTCGGGGAGGGCGACCCGGCGGACCACGGAGCACGACACGTCGCCCTCGTTCCACTGGTCGCCCGCCAGCTCGCCGGTCATCGACGCGTAGCCGCGCAGGATGACCATGAGGCCGTTGACGCGCTCGCAGGAGCGGGTGTTCATCTTGTGCGGCATCGCGGACGAGCCCACCTGACCGGGCTTGAAGCCCTCGGTCACCAGCTCGTGCCCGGCCATCAGGCGGATCGTCTTGGCGAGGGACGACGGTGCCGCGGCCAACTGCACCAGCGCGGTCACGACGTCGTAGTCGAGCGAGCGGGGGTAGACCTGTCCGACGGAGGTGAAGGCGTGGGCGAAGCCGAGGTGCTCGGCGATGCGCCGCTCCAGGTCGGCGAGCTTCGCGGAGTCGCCGCCCAGCAGGTCGAGCATGTCCTGGGCCGTGCCCACGGGGCCCTTGATGCCGCGCAGCGGGTAGCGGCCCAGCAGGTCCTCGAGCCGTCCGTACGCCACCAGGAGCTCGTCCGCAGCGGTCGCGAAACGCTTGCCGAGCGTGGTCGCCTGCGCGGCGACGTTGTGGGAGCGGCCGGCCATGACCAGCTCGCGGTACTCGGCCGCCAGCTTGCCCAGCCGGGCCAGCACCGCCACCGTGCGGTCGCGCATCAGTTCCAGGGAGAGCCGGATCTGGAGCTGCTCGACGTTCTCGGTGAGGTCCCGGGAGGTCATGCCCTTGTGGACCTGTTCGTGTCCGGCGAGGGCGTTGAACTCCTCGATCCGGGCCTTGACGTCGTGCCGGGTGACCTTCTCGCGCTCGGCGATCGAGGCCAGGTCGACCTCGTCGAGGACCCGCTCGTAATCGGCCAGGGCAGCGTCCGGCACCTCGATCCCGAGGTCCTTCTGCGCGCGCAGCACCGCCAGCCACAGCCGGCGCTCCAGCTTCACCTTCTGCTCGGGGGACCAGAGGACGGCCAGCTCCGTGGAGGCATAGCGGCCGGCCAGGACATTGGGGATGCGAGGCTTCGCAGACACAGCAGTCACATGACCGGATTCTACTGGCGGTTTGTGCAGGCCAGCGCCGTGGCCGGGTTTGTGGGTTGCTACGAGAGCGGGGTCACGTCCACCTTGCGCCACGTCGCCACCGGGCCGGGGGCGTCGTCACGCTCGGGGGTGACCCAGAACGCCCGTCCCAGTTCGGCGCTGTACTGGGCGCCCGTACGCCCGTCCCCGGAGGAGCGGCCGGTCAGCCGACGACCGATCCACGGCAGGAGGTGCCGACGGGCGAAGCGGACGTCCTCGACGCGCCGCACCACCCATTTCGCGGGAGCACTCCGCGGGAGCGGCGTCCGCCAGTCGCTCTCCGGCGGCAGCCCCAGCGTCTGCCAGACCGCCTCGGCCACCCTGCGGTGCCCGTCGGCCGTCAGATGCAGTCGGTCGACGTCCCAAAGCCGGGGGTCGCCCAGCGCCGGCGCCCCGTAGAGGTCGACGACGGCCGCGCCGTGGCGGGCGGCCAGCGCGTCGACCAGGGAGAACAGCTCCTCCATGCGCGGACGGAAACGTTCCATCACCGGACCGTTGCGGCCGGGGCTGCGCATCAGCACGAGCTTCCCGCACGAGGGCGCGAGGCGTTCGACCGCCTCTTCGAGCCGTCCACGGACCATGCCCATGTCGCACTTGGGCCGCAGCGCGTCGTTGAGCCCGCCGACGAGCGTCACGACGTCCGCGCGCAGATCGGCGGCGGCCCCGACCTGTTCGTCGACGATCTGGCCGATCAGCTTGCCCCGTACCGCCAGGTTGGCGTAGCGGAATCCCGGCGCTCGGACCGCGAGCCGGCCGGCGAGAACATCGGCCCAGCCCCGGTACGTGCCGTCGGGCAGCAGATCCGACATGCCCTCGGTGAACGAGTCGCCGACCGCGACCAGACTGGTGTATGAGGCATTCATCTCCATGGCGATGCGATCGTATCGTGGGGTGATCGGGCCCCTTCGGGACAGCCTCGACCCGTCTCGACCGCCGCGTTCCGCCCCGCGGCCCAGTCGGCCGCGGGGCGGGCCGGACCCGTCCCACGCACCCGACGCACCCTTCCCCCTTCCGTCGGCAGAAGGCCCGGCGGAGCCGGGGAAACGGGCCGCCGGGCAGACGCGCGTCGCACGCGGATCCGCCGCGCGGCGCCCCCGTTCCCCGTCCGCCGGGCCGCGGACGTCCGACCGCGGCCCGGCGCACGGTCAGTGTGCCTGCGGCCGTCCCACCAGCTCGCGCAGGACGTCCTCCATCGTGACCATGCCCGCCAGCCGACCGTGCTCGTCGAGCACCGCCGCCAGGTGCGTGCGGCTTCGGCGCAGCGCCGTCAGCACGTCGTCGAGCGGGGCTCCGGCGCGCACCCTGGCGATCGGCCGCATCGCCGTCACCGGGAACGGCAGGTCGCGCGGGGTGGCGTCCAGCGCGTCCTTCACATGGAGGTAGCCCAGGATGCGGCCGTCGCTGTCCATCACCGGGAAGCGGGAGAAGCCCGTCTCGTGCGACAGCCGCTCCAGCTGCTCCGGCGTCGTCCCGATCCTGGTGTAGGTCACCCGGTCCACCGGCAGCGCCACCTCCCGCACCGGCCGACGGCCCAGTTCGAGCGCGTGGTGCAGGCGCTCGGCCGAGCGGTCGTCGACGAGACCGGCGTCCCCGGCGTCCTTCACCAGCCGGGCCAGTTCGTCGTCCGAGAACGTGGCGGCGACCTCGTTCTTCGCCTCGACCCGCAGGAGCTTCAGCAGCCCGTTGGCGAAGGCGTTCACAGCGAAGATCACCGGGCGCAGCGCCCTGGCGAGGGCCACCAGCGGCGGCCCGAGCAGCAGGGCGGCCCGTACGGGCTCCGCCAGGGCGATGTTCTTCGGCACCATCTCGCCGAGCAGCATGTGCAGATACGTCGCGACGGACAGGGCGATCACGAACGAGATCGGGTGGATCAGCCCGCCGGGCACTCCCACCGCGTCGAAGACGGGCTCCAGCAGATGGGCGATGGCCGGTTCGGCGACGACACCGAGGACCAGCGTGCACAGCGTGATGCCCAGCTGTGCCGCGGCGAGCAGTGCCGACACGTGTTCCAGGCCCCATATGACACTTCGGGCCCGCCGGTTCCCTGCCTCGGCCTGCGGTTCGACCTGGCTGCGGCGCACGGAGATCAGGGCGAACTCCGCGCCGACGAAGAAGGCGTTGACGACCAGGGTCATCAGTCCGATGAAGAGCTGGACGGCGGTCATCGTGCGTCCTCCGTCCGTTCCTCGTCCTCGCCGGGCAGCGGCGCGTGCAGCAGGGCCCGCGCGGCCCGGCGGCCGGAGGCGTCCACGACGTCGATCCGCCAGCCGGCCAGTTCGACGGAGTCGCCCGCGGCCGGGATGCGCCCGACCTCGGTGGCGACGAGTCCGGCGAGTGTCTCGTACGGGCCGTCCGGCACCCGTAGCCCGATCCTCTGCAGCTGGTCGAGGCGCGCGGCGCCGTCGGCCGACCAGAGGGTCCGCCCGTCGGCGTCCTCACCGGCCGGTGCCAGGCCGGGCGTCTCGTGCGGGTCGTGCTCGTCACGCACCTCGCCGACGACCTCCTCGACGATGTCCTCCAGGGTCACGACGCCCGCCGTGCCCCCGTACTCGTCGATGACGACGGCCATCGCGACCTTGCCGGACAGCTGGTCGAGAAGCCGGTCCACGGTGAGGGTCTCCGGCACGAGCAGGGGCTCGCGCAGCATCTGCGAGACACGCGTGCGGGACCGCTGCTCGGCCGGGACGGCCAGCACGTCCTTGATGTGCGCCACGCCGACGACCGTGTCGAGGTTGCCGCGGTAGACGGGGAAACGGGACAGGCCGGTCGCGCGGGTGACGTTCGCGACGTCCTCGGCGGTCGCCCGCACGTCCAGGGCGGTGACCTGCACCCGAGGCGTCATGACGTTCTGCGCCGTGAGCGCCGCCAGGTTGAGGGTGCGGACGAACAGTTCGGCGGTGTCCGCCTCCAGGGCGCCCTCCTTCGCGGAGTGCCGGGCCAGTGCCACCAGCTCCTGCGGACCGCGGGCCGAGGCCAGTTCCTCGGCGGGTTCCAGACCGAAGCGGCGCACGATCCGGTTCGCCGTGTTGTTGAGATGGCTGATGAACGGCCGGAACACGGCCGTGAAGGCCCGCTGCGGGGTCGCCACGGCCTTGGCCATCGCGAGCGGCGAGGAGATCGCCCAGTTCTTCGGGACGAGTTCGCCGACGACCATCAGGAACACCGTGGACAGCGCGGTTCCCAGGACGAGGGCCACGGACGACGCCACGCTCGGGGACAGGCCCACGGCCTCCACCGGCCCGCGGATCAGCTTCGCGATGGACGGCTCGGAGAGCATGCCCACCACCAGGTTGGTGACGGTGATGCCGAGCTGCGCACCCGACAACTGGAAGGTGAGGCTGCGTACGGCCTTCATGGCGCTCGCCGCGCCCCGCTCGCCCCGTTCGACGGCATGTTCGAGCTGACCGCGCTCGACCGTCGTCAGCGAGAACTCGGCCGCGACGAAGGCACCGCACGCGAGGGAGAGCAGCACCGCGACGAGCAGCAGAAGCACTTCGGTCATCGGGTCACCTCCGTCCCATGGTCGGGCAGGGGCGGGCGGACCGCTCGATGTCGGCTGTGTCTGATTCGGCTGTGTCTACAACTGGGGGGCTCGCCCATGGGCGGACGTACACACCTTTCGAAAGGAATCGTTCAGGAACCATCTATGGTAAAGGATCGGCAAAAACGCTCGTCTTCCGTGGGAAGCTTCTCAACCCACCAGTGGTGTCGTGGGGCGCAACGCGGCTCCGGCCCGCTCGTCGGCGTTCACGGGTGGTGCTCCCGGGCTTCGCCGCCGGTGCCCGATCCTGGCCGGAGCGGCCTGACCCAGCGTCGCCAGTGGTCCTCGCGGTGGTATCCGGCCGCGGCCCATGTGCGGTGCGCCCGCTCGTTGGCCTCCAGGACCATGGCGTCGACCCGTCGGCCGCCCAGGTTGGCGAATCGTTCCTCCGCAGCCGCCAACAGGGCGGTGGCGATGCCTTGACGGCGGCGGTCGGGGTGTACGGCCAGCCGGTAGACCGAGCACCGCCAGCCGTCGAATCCGGCAATCACCGTTCCCACGAGAACGTCGGCGCGTTCCGCGAGGAGCAGCGCTTCGGGGTCCCGTGCGATGAGCCGGGCCACGCCGTCGTGGTCGTCGCTGATGCTCGTGCCCTTCGCGGCCGCTCGCCAGAACCGGAGCACGTCGTCGATGTCGGAGGGGGTGGCGCAACGGATGCGCGGAACGTCCATGGCCCGAGCCAAGCAGACCGTCTCCCCGCTTGACCAGCGGCATTTCGACGCCGGGGCGCCGTGGACCCGCGGCGCCGGGCGGGGCGTGCCTCCGGGCCCCGCGGGCTTCTCCTTGCCGGTGCCGACGCACCGGCGCTAGCGTGATTTCGTGTCCAGGACCCAGCTGAACGTGAGAGTGGACGAGGCCACCGCCGAGGCGGCGCGGCAGCGCGCGCTGCAGAGGGGGATGAGTGTGAACCGTTACATAGAGGAACTCGTGAAACAGGACGCCGGCACGGTGGGGCATGCGTTCGTCGAGGCCGCGGGCGACTTCATGGAGGAGTACCAGGCGGTCTTCGCGGAGGAGTTCGGTCCGGAGCGCGAAGGCGCGCGTTGAACCTCCGGATCGATCTTTCCTGGCTGCTGATGGTGGCCGAGCACAAGACCCCGGGTGATCCGCAGGTCGTCGACTGGGGCGCGCTCGTGGCCGCGGTGGCCCGGCACGAGGCGGAGATCTTCGGCAGCCCCGTCTACAGCGACCCGCACTCCAGGGCGGCGGCTCTCCTGCAGCTGCTGATCCACGTCCCCGCGCTGGAACACTCCAACGCCATGTTCTCCTCGGCCGTCGCGTACGGCTACCTCGTCGCGTCCGGGCAGCGGGTCGTCACCTCCCCGGAACGGGTGCGGGACCTGGCGCGACTGGTGAAGGAGGGAAAGGCGGACGTCCGGGCCATCGCCGACGAACTGAGGCAGTGGAGCCACTGACGACCGCTGCCGGGCCAGCCCCTCGTGGCGCGCCCCGGCGACGGCGGGCGCCGGACCGGGGCGGCAGTCGGCCGCACCACGGCCCGGTCGCTCATCCTGCGTTCCGGGTCCCGCCCAGTTCGGCGGCCAGCCAACTCCCGGCCGCCGCACGGAAGTCGGCGGGCGCCAGCGCCCCCGCCCCGGCGGGTACCGCCCCCAACAGCGGGGCGCCCGCCGCCACCGGGAGGTCCGCCACGTTGCAGCGGGCCGCGAGGTCCGGCTCGGCGGGCATGCTGCCCACCACCACACCGAGGCACTCCAGCTCCCGGGCCCGCAGGGCCTCCGAGGTCAGGGCGGTGGCGTTGAGCGTGCCCAGCCCGGCCCGCGCCACGACCAGCACGGGCGCGGACAGCAGCCGGGCCGCGTCGGCGAGGGTCGAGCCCGTGTCGTCGAAACGGACCAGCAGACCGCCCGCGCCCTCGATCAGCACCACGTCGTGCTCGGTCGCCAGCTTCCCGGCGGCCTCGGCGATCTCGTACGGGCGCACCGGCGGGAGGCCGGCCCTCCGGGCGGCCGTGGCGGGCGCCAACGGCTCCGGGAAGCGCGCGAGTTCGACCGCCGTCACATGGCCGCCCGCCAGCCGTGCCACCTCCGCGGCATCCCCCGGCTCACCGGGCGCCAGACCCGTCTGCGCGGGCTTGAGGACCGCGATGCGCCGGTCCCGCCACGCCGCCGCCACGGCGGCGGTCACGACGGTCTTGCCGATCTCGGTGTCGGTGCCCGTCACCACCAGAACGCTCATCTCAGCCCTCCCTCGCGGCCGCGCACACGGCACGGCAGATCCGCGCCACGTCGTCGTCGTCGGTCACATACGGCGGCATGGTGTAGACGAGATCGCGGAACGGCCGCAGCCACACCCCTTCCCTTACCGCAGCACGGGTCGCGGCGGCCATGTCCACCTCGTGGCCGAGCTGCACGACACCGATCGCCCCCAGCGTCCGCACCTCCCGCACACCGGGCAGCTCCGCCGCCGGGGCGAGACCGTCCCGCAGCCCCGCACCGATCCGCTCGACATCCCGCTGCCAGTCCCCGTCCAGCAGCAGATCCACGGACGCGCACGCCACGGCCGCGGCCAGCGGATTGCCCATGAACGTGGGACCGTGCGCCAGCACCGGCACCTCGCCCCGCGAGATGCCCTCGGCGACCCGTGAGGTGCACAGCGTCGCCGCCATCGTCAGATAGCCGCCGGTCAACGCCTTGCCCACGCACATGACATCCGGTGAGACCCCCGTGTGACCGGCCGCGAACAACGTCCCCGTACGGCCGAACCCCGTGGCGATCTCGTCGAACACCAGCAGGACGTCGTGCGCGTCGCACGCCTCGCGGAGCACCCTCAGGTAGGCGGGGGAGTGGAAGCGCATCCCGCCCGCGCCCTGCACCACCGGCTCCACGATCACCGCCGCCAGCCGGTCCGCGTGCTCCGCGATCAGTTCCCGCAGATGGCGTGCGTACTCCGGGTCCGGTTCCGAGTGGAAGCCGCCCGGCGGCGCGTCCGCGAAGACCTGCCGGGGCAGCACGCCCGACCACAGCTCGTGCATGCCGCCCTCGGGGTCGCACACCGACATCGGCTGCCAGGTGTCCCCGTGATACCCGCCGCGCCAGGTCAGCAGCCGCTGCTTGGCCGGCCGCCCCACCGAGCGCCAGTACTGCAGGCACATCTTCACCGCGACCTCGACCGACACCGAACCCGAGTCGGCGAGGAAGACGTGCCGCAGCGGCTCCGGGGTGATCTCGACCAGCCGGGCGGCCAGCCGGACCGCGGGTTCGTGGGTGAGCCCCCCGAACATCACATGGCTCATCCGGTCCAGCTGACCGCGTGCCGCCGCGTTGAGCACCGGGTGGTTGTAGCCGTGCACCGCCGACCACCACGACGACATGCCGTCGACCAACTCGCGGTGCCCGTGGGCCGGTTCCGCCAGCCGCAGCCGTACCCCGGACGCGGACTCCACGACGAGCGGATCCTGGCGTCCCGGCATCGGGCCGTACGGATGCCAGACGTGGGCGCGGTCCAGCGACCGCAGTTCGGCGGGGGAGAAGGACTCAGGCATTGGGGGCGAGATCCGTACCCGCGCCGCGCCGCCGCACCGCCACAAGATCCGGGCGTGCGGCCAGGGAGTCGGCACCACCGGTGACGGCCTCGGCGGGCACGTCACCACCACCGGCGGCTTGCGAGGGCGTGTCACCACACGGCGCGCACTCCCCGTCGTGCCCGCCGCAGCCGCCCGCCGCGGCGCGGTGCGCGGGAAGCGTCGACGTGTCCGCGCCCTCCACCTCGAAACCGGCATCCGCGATCATGTCCAGGTCCGCCGGCCCGGCCTGTCCCTCGCTGGTGAGGTAGTCGCCCAGGAAGATCGAGTTGACCAGGTGCAGGGCCAGCGGCTGCAACGAGCGCAGATGCACCTCGCGCCCGCCCGCGAGCCGCACCTCCACGTCCGGGCAGACGAACCGGACCATCGCCAGGATGCGCAGACACCGCTGCGGGGTGAGGTTCCACTCCTTCGCCAGCGGGGTTCCCTCGAACGGGATCAGGAAGTTCACCGGCACCGAGTCCGGGTCCAGTTCGCGCAGTGAGAAGACCACGTCGACCAGGTCGGCGTCGCTCTCGCCCATCCCCGCGATCAGCCCGGAGCACGCCGAGAGACCGGCGGCCTGCGCCTGCCGCACGGTCTCCACCCGGTCCGCGTAGGTGTGCGTGGTGGTGATGGTCCCGTACGTTTCCTCGGACGTGTTGAGGTTGTGGTTGTACGCGTCGGCGCCCGCCGAACGCAGCCGCTCGGCCTGCCCGTCGGTGAGCAGCCCGAGACAGGCGCACACCTCGACGCCCTCGTGCTGGTCCTTGATCGCCTCGATCGTCTCCGACACCCGGTCGACGTCACGGTCCGTCGGACCGCGGCCGCTCGCCACCAGGCACACCCGCTTGGCACCCCCCGCCACTCCGGCCGCGGCGGCCTTCGACGCCTCGTCCGGTTTCAGCCATGTGTACTTGAGGATCCCGGCCTTCGATCCGAGCCGCTGCGAGCAGTACGAGCAGTCCTCGGGGCAGAGCCCGGACTTGAGATTGACCAGATAGTTCAGTTTCACCCGCCGCCCGAACCACTGACGGCGCACCTTTCCGGCCGCGGCCACCACGTCGAGCAGCTCGTCGTCCGAGGTCGCCAGTACGGCGAGGGCTTCTTCGCGGGTCGGCAGCTCGCGCCGCAGCCCCTTGTCCACCAGCGTGTTCAGGAGGTCCATGGCGTTGATCCTGTCCCATGGCCCGCCCCGCCGCCAAGGAGGAACCGGACAACACACCCCGGGAAGGGTGTGTGTATTGCCACACCATGACCCGCTGCTCCCGCGGTTAGGGTCTGTGAACTGCCTACAAAAGGGACCGCTCATGTCCTACGCCCCGTTCGACTGGATCGACGACGCGGCACGCCGCCGCGCGGACGCCGGACTCGTCCGTACGCTCCGCCCGCGGCGCGCCGAGACGGCGTCCCTGGATCTCGCGAGCAACGACTATCTGGGCCTCACCCGGCACCCCGAGGTCACCGGGGCGGCGGCCGAGGCCGCGCGCCGCTGGGGCGGCGGGGCGACCGGTTCACGGCTTGTCACCGGCTCCACCGATCTGCATGCCGAACTCGAACACGAACTGGCCGAATTCTGCGGGTTCGAGGCGGCGCTGGTGCTTTCGTCGGGGTACGCGGCCAATCTGGCCGCCCTCACTGCCCTCACCGGCCGCGACGCGCTGATCGTCTCCGACGCGGGCAACCACGCCTCGATCGTCGACGGGTGCCGGTTGTCCCGGGCCGGAACCGTCGTCGTCCCGCACGCCGACCCCGGCGCCGTCCGCAGGGCCCTGCGGACGCACGAGGGGCGCGCGTTGGCGGTCACCGACTCGGTCTTCTCGGTCGACGGCGACGCCGCGCCGCTGCCGGCGCTCGCCGCGGCCTGCCGGGCGGAGAAAGCCGCGTTGCTCGTCGACGACGCGCACGGCCTGGGGGTGCTGGGGGAGGGCGGCCGGGGCGCGCTCGCCGCCGCTGGCCTCGCGGGCGACCAGGGCGTCGTCGCCACGCTCACCCTCTCCAAGTCCCTCGGCAGTCAGGGCGGAGCGGTCCTGGGTCCCGCCCGGGTGATCGAACACCTCGTCAATACGGCCCGGACGTTCATCTTCGACACGGGCCTCGCGCCGGCCGCCGCGGGCGCCGCGCTCGCCGGCCTGCGCCTGCTCGGCCGGGAACCGGAACGCGCCGGGCGGGTCCGCGAGGTCGCCGCGGGGCTGTACGGGCGGCTGACCGCGGCCGGTCTGGCAGCCGTGCGTCCGGACGCCGCCGTGGTCTCCGTACGGGCCCCGTCGGCGGACGCGGCGGTGCGCTGGGCGGCGGACTGCCGCGAGGAGGGGGTCGTGGTCGGGTGCTTCCGGCCGCCGTCGGTGCCGGACGGCGTCTCCCGGCTGCGGCTGACCGCGCGCGCCGACCTGACCGACGAGCAGATCGCGGCGGCGGTGGAGACCGTACGGCGCACCGCACCCGTCGGCTGACGGGCCCCGGAGCCGGCCGGGGATCACGGACGCTCCCGGCCCCCTCGCCCTCCGCCGTCCCTGTCATGCCGCCGCACACGCGGGCCTCGTCCCTCTCCTGCCGAGTGATTCGTACCGACCCGACGGCGTGGCGCACACGTACGGATTTCCGGGACGGATTTCACCGCATCGAGCGACAGATATCCGCACATCTTGGTGGATCGGCGTCACAGAGAGCGGGACGAGTGGCAATCTGGCGCGAAGCGCAACCAGGACCGCGCGCGTGTCGGTCCGGGTGGGAGAGGGGTGGCTCGCCATGGCGGACCAGCGGGAAGCAAGCATCACTCTGCCGAGCGAGCCGGTCTCGGTCCCGGCGGCCCGTGGACACGTGTCCCGGGTGCTCACCGAATGGGGCCTGGCCGCCGACACCGAGCTCGCCGACGCCCTGCGGCTCGTCGTCTCGGAACTCGCGACCAACGCCGTCCAGCACACCTTCGGGCAGTCGCCCGCCTTCACCGTCGATCTGAGACTGGAGCGGGAGGAACTGCTGCTCCTGGGAGTGACGGACAGTCATCCGCGCCGGCCCCGCCGTCTGCCCGCCGCCGTCCAGCAGGACAACGGGCGGGGCATGGTGATCATCCGGATGCTGGCCGAGGAGTGCGGTGGTCGGCTCTCCGTCACGCCCACCCCGGACGGGGGCAAGACGGTATGGATCGAGTTCCCCTGGGACGTCTCCGTGCCGGACTGACCGTCCTTCGGACTGACCGACCTTCTGCACCGACCATCCGGCCGACCGGTTTCCGTCGTGCCGCCCGTGCACGGCCTTGCGGACCGGAGCCGTTCAGTGGCTCCGGCCCCGAGACCGTGGGTCAGCGGACCCGTCCGTAGTAGACGCTCTTCGACCAGATCTTCTCCAACCGGACCACCGCGCCGGTCCTCGGCGAGTGCCAGATCTTGTTGTGCCCGGCGTAGATCCCGACGTGGTAGACGCTTCGGCCGTGATGGAAGAAGACCAGGTCTCCGCGCTTGCGGTGCGAGGCCGAGACGTGACGGGTCCTGTTGTACTGCTGCTGGGCGGTGCGGGGGAGCTTCTTGCCCGCCTTCTTGAACGAGTAGACCGTCAGCCCGGAGCAGTCGAAGCGGTGCGGGCCGGTGGCGCCCCACCTGTACGGCGAGCCCTTCTTCGATGCCGCGACGTTGAGCGCCTTGAGCGACGGAGTGGCCGCCTGGGCCTCCGTGACGGCGCCCGGGGCGAGCATCGTGCCGCCGACGGCGGCCAGAGTCAGAACCGAGGCCGTACCGGCCCGGGCGAGCAGAGACGGGACATGAACCTGCGCAGCCATGCGCAACCCTTCGTCAGCCGCCTATGAAGGATGACCTGTCGGGTTCGGGCTGGCGAAGTTGCCCGGCCGCGCTCGGCGGCTTCACCCCGAGGGACGACCGATGTTCCGGTCGAGCCGTTGTGCTCGGGTCCTCCACTCCTGCCGATCCACTTCTGTCGACCAGTCATCCGGGCGGCGGCAGGACTCGGCGTCCGCCCGGACCGCCCCGCCGCGGTGGCGGGGGCTTGTCGTCCCAGGGATCTTGACTCACCGACAGTCGGATTTCCGAGCCGAAACGGTGGTATGTGAGAGTCCTCACGACTGAACCGTTCGAGTGGAGCTGACGCATTTGGATGCCGCGCCGGGCGTGCGCGCCGGTCGTGTACCAGGAGCGGAAGGGCTGATTTCGCCCACCGCCCACCCGGAATCCGCAAATCGAGATTTCTCTGAAAACAGCGTTTCCTACTCTGAAAAGAGTAGGAAAATCAGATCGCGCATCGGGCGTGTCGCGCGTGGAGTTGACGGGGGATCGACCGGCGGAGCGCACAGGCGAGCGATCAGCCGGGTGGAACGGGGGGCAGGGTGACGCGACCGGACCGGCGTTCCCCGTCCAGGGCGCGCAGCGCCCGTGCCAGGGTCCCGGCGTGAATCCGCGCCTCGCCGCGTTCGTGCATCAGGGCCAGGGCGTCCCGCAGCGCCCCGGCGCGCGAGGCCAGCGCCTGCGCGGCGCGCAGCGCCCCGTAGGTGTCGCTGCCGCGGGCAGGGTTGATCCGGCCCAGCTGGTCGAGGACGTCGAGGTAGCAGTCGATGAACTCCCCCTCCGCACGGGTCAGCGCCGGCAGCGGAGGAGGATCGGACGGGCGCATCGGGTCCTCACCGCGAGCCGGGCGACGGGAACGACGTCTTCCGGCTCTCCACGACGTGGTCCACCAGGCCGTAGGCCCGGGCGCCCGCAGCATCGAGAACGAGGTCGCGCTCGATGTCCTCGGCGATCCGCCCGGCGTCGCGGCCCGTGTGACGGGCCAGCAGGGTGACGAGCGTCTCGCGGACCCGTTCCAGTTCCCGCGCCTCGATCTCCAGATCGGACGGCCGGCCGTGGATGGGCTCGGCGAGCGCGGGCTGGCGCATCACGACGCGCGCCCCCGGCAGTACGTGCCGCCGCCCCGGGGCGCCCGCGGCGAGCAGGACGGCGGCCCAGGCGTCGGCCGCGCCCAGGCAGTACGTCTCCACCTCGCAAGCGAGGTACTCCATCGTGTCGTGGACGGCGGTCATGGCCGCGAACGAGCCTCCCGGGGAGTTGATGTAGAGGGAGACGGGCCGGTCCGGGGCGGCGTGTTCCAGATACATGAACTGCGCGATCAGATCACTGGCCGCGGTGTCGTCGACCTCGGTGCCGAGCAGGACGATCCGCTCGGCGAGCAGCTTGGAGTACGGGTCGAGGGTGCGGGTCCCGTGGGGCGTGCGCTCGGTGAACTCGGGCAGCACGTGTCGGGCGGTGGGGCGGAACAGCATGGCGTTGCCTTTCCTCGTGGGGCGCGCGCGGCTCTGGAGCGGGCTCGCGTCCGCATCTGTAAAAAATGTACAGGATGTACAGAAGGTTATGATGGGGAGCATGGCCTACGAGATTCCGGTGACGCAAGCCCGAGCTGAGCTCGCCGAACTGATCAACCGCGTCGTCTACGGCGGCGAGCGCGTGGTCGTGACGCGGCACGGCAAACCGCTCGTCGCCCTCGTCTCGGCCGCTGACCTGGAGCGACTGGAAAGCGGAGCGGAGGCCGCCGAGGAGCGGGTGATCAGCTCGGTCTCCTCGATCGGCTCCTCGGTGTCCGCTCCCGGCGAACGCCGACGGTTCGGCATCGCGGCGGAGCACACGGGAACGGGGCACGCGGGACACGAGGAGCGCGCGGGGCGCGACGAGCCGGGGCGCTGAGCCGGGCGCACCGCCGATGACCCGCGCCGCGCGACCGCCGCGCGCGCCGAGGTGACGGGCGCTCGGGGCCGCCGTACGCGCTGAGCCGATGCGTGCTCCGCGCCGCCCCCCGGGGGCTTGTCGACCGAGCGGGTCGCGTCCGGCAGCCCGCCACCGGTCCGCGTGCGACCGTGATCCGATCGTCAGGACCCTTGCCGCAGTGTGGCCGGAAATCGCCGTGCCGACGCCGCGTGTCCGACGCTTACGGCACGGGGCCGCATACCCCGGGGCCTGCGAGGAAGCGGGGCGCAGGGGGGCGCGGAGCGCGAGAGGCCCGGTGCGCGCCGAACACCGCTCAGCGGGACACGGGCGTCCGGTTATCGATTCGGTAAAGAGTAGGTACGCGACCTGTTCTCAGGAACCTCCCAGCCGACAGGATCCGCGAAAGGTCCTGGATGAATCACGCCGCCACCGGCGGCACTTCAGGCCTGGGGGAGGTTCCACTTGAGACGCACAGCAGCTCTCGGCTCGGCCGGTGCCCTGGTGGCGGGCATGCTCATATCGGGCGCGGTGACCGCGCCGACGGCCACCGCCGAGGGGCGTCACCACCGCGTGTCCGAGGCGCGTGGCGTCGAACTGGCCGCGGCCCGGGCGGCCCGGACCGGCATCGACTGGAAGGACTGCCCGACCGACTGGGGCCTGGCCAAGAAGATCGAGTGCGGCTGGGTGACCGTGCCGCTCGACTACGCCAGGCCCGACGGCAAGCAGATCCGCATAGCCGTCGACCGGCACATCAGCACCGGCACGGAGGCCGAACGACAGGGCGCCCTGCTCTACAACCCGGGTGGCCCCGGCGGCTCCGGTCTGCGCTTCCCGACCCGGATCACCAGCCGGAATCCGCTCTGGGTGAACACGGCGAAGGCATACGACTTCGTGGGCTTCGACCCGCGGGGCGTCGGGCACTCCGCGCCGATCTCCTGCATCGACCCCCAGGAGTTCGTCAAGGCGCCCAAGGCCGACCCCGTACCCGACTCCGAGGCAGACAAGCTCGCCCAGCGCAAGCTCGCCGCCGAGTACGCGGACGGCTGCGCCGAACGCAGCGGCGACATGCTGCCGCACATGACCACGCCGAACACCGCACGCGACCTGGACGTCATCCGTGCCGCCCTCGGCGAGAAGAAGCTCAACTTCCTCGGCGTCTCCTACGGCACCTACCTGGGTGCCGTCTACGGCACCCTCTTCCCGGACCACGTCCGCCGCATGATCGTCGACAGTGTCGTCGACCCGGCGCGGGACAACATCTGGTACCAGGCCAACCTCAACCAGGACATCGCCTTCCAGAAGCGCTGGGACGACTGGAAGGCATGGGTCGCGAAGAACGACTCCGTCTTCCACATCGGCGACACCCCCGAGAAGGTCGAGCAGGCGTGGCTGACGCTGCGCGCCGCCGCCAAGAAGAACCCGATCGGCGGCGTGGTCGGCCCCGCCGAACTCATCGGCTTCTTCCAGAGCGCCCCCTACTACGACTCCTCCTGGGTGCCCGTCGCCCGGACCTGGAGCGAGTACCTGAAGGGTGACACCCAGGCACTCGTCGACGCCGCCGCACCGGACATGTCGGACATCAAGGGGAACATCGCGTCGGAGAACGGCAACGCCGTGTACACGGCCGTCGAGTGCACGGACGCCAAGTGGCCCACGAACTGGCGGAAGTGGGACCGCGACAACACCCGGCTGCACGAGCAGTACCCGTTCATGACCTGGGCCAACGCCTGGATGAACCTGCCGTGCGCGACCTGGTCGGCCAAGCAGCGGAGCCCGCTGAACATCAAGACGGGCAAGGGACTTCCGCCGGTGCTGATCGTGCAGTCGGAGCGCGACGCCGCCACCCCGTACGTGGGCGCCGTCGAACTGCACAAGCGCTTCAAGGGCTCGCGCCTCATCACCGAGCGGAACGCCGGTTCGCACGGTGTGACCGGTCTGGTCAACCCCTGCATCAACGAGCGGGTGGACGCCTACCTGCTCACGGGCAGGACCGACCGCGCCGACGTGACCTGCGACCCGCACGCCACGCCGAAGCCGTAGTGACGCGAGCACGACCGCGACGCGAGTGAGCGGTGGCCACGGGCGGCCGGTGGTTTCGACCACCGGCCGCCCGTGCCGTGCGCGGCACCGCGTCTCATGCCCCGCGGTCGTACGCCTCCAGCCAGGCGTCCTCCGCGTCGTAGTCGAACAGCTGCTTTCCGTACGACCGAAGCAGGACGGGGAACGCCTCCGTCCAGTCCCTGCCCTCCAGCCGGCTGGCAAGCCATTCGACGGTCTCCGGAAGGGACTCCACGTACCCGGTCACCGGCCGGTACCCGAGCTCGCGCTCCGCGGCCGCCATGTCGTACACGACCGGATGGGCGATGGTCCACGGGGTGGAGCCGACCCCGTCCTTCCCGGGCGCGCCCGCCATCAGCACGTCCTCGGTCCGCCGGCCGAGCACCGCGTCGACGGCCTCGCCGATCTCCGCGACCGTCGGCGCCTGCGGATCCCCGGCGTTGAGCACCCGCGAACCGGGCCGTCGCGCGGACAGCCGGATCAGCTCGGCCAGGTTGGAGACATGGACCGGGTGGAAGCGGGAGGCACCCCCGAAGGCGAGCACCCGCCGCGCCCGGCCGTCCAGGACCCGCTTCACGAAATACAGCTCGCGGGGCGAACGGCAGTACGGCCCGTGGATCGCGCCGGCCCGCAGCAACGTCACCGGCAGTGCCTCGCCCGCCGCCAGCAGATCCCGCTCCAGTCGCACCTTCCGCGTCGCGTACGTGGCGTCGCCCGGGGGCACGGTGCACTGCGTCTCGGGGATCGGCACGGGGTAGCGCGGGGCCCCGTCGGGTTCGTCCTGCGTGTCGAAGCCGCGCCCCTGTTCGTCCGCGTACACCGCGCCACTGGAGATGACCACCGCCGAACCGATCCGGTCCGCGAGGCCGGTCAGCTGCCGGGCGTGGTCCGCCCCGTACGCCACGGCGTCGACCAGCACGTCGCAGCCGTCGCCCAGCGCCGCCGCGAGCGCCCCGTCCTCGTTCCGGTCGAGGGCCACCGCGCGCACCGCGCCGTCCCACCGCTCGTCCCTGCCACCGCCGCGCGAAGCGGCCGTCACCTCCCAGCCGTCCTCGACGAGCGCCCGCACGGCAGCCCGCCCGATCTGCCCCGTCGCTCCCAGTACCCATGCGCTTCCCATGCTCATGGGGCGACGGTAGGCCGGAACCACCGCCCACGACAGCGGAGTTCACCGAGCGCGGATTCGCTGTCGGCGTGACGGTTCGGGGAACTCCCACGGTTCGCCGGACGGGCCTGCCGCGTGCGTGCACCGGGGGGCGCCGCCCGCCCGGAGCACACCGGGCCCACCGGGGACGCGGACGCGATGCACGTGGGCGGTGCGCCGCGCTCACACCGGAGCGGGACCACCGACCCGCAGCACCACCGGACCCAGCAGCCCGCTCACGCGCTGGCCCGGGAAGACGAAGTGGGTCGGGCTCGTCGCGTCCAGGCGCGGCGCCAGCGTGTTGAAGACGACGACGTCGAGGACGTTGTCCCCAGGGCCGGCGAGTCCGGTCAGATCGAACACGTACGGGGAACACACCCGCACCCCGGCGAGGACGCCGCCGACCCGCACCTCGGCCGTTCCGCGGACCCGTCCGAGATCCAGTGACACCCGGCCCCCGCCGGTCCCGCCGGGCACGGTCACCACACGGCGGTACCGCACCCCGCCGCTGTACTCGGCCAGTCCCCGCGTCTCCCAGTCGCCGACGCGCATCCGTCCGGGACCGACCTCGCAGCGCAGCGGACCGGCCAGGGCCGCGCCCCCCTCCCGGCCCGGGGCCGTCCGGATGCGCAGGGCGGCCGTGCGGGGTCCGCGAGGACCCGTGGCCGGCAGTTCCACCGAGACGGTTCGCACGCCCCGCGCGCCGACGGCCACGGACACGGCGCATTCGGAACCGTCCACGAACACCCGCGTCGCGCCGCGCACCCGCACCGACAGCCGCGCGGCCCCCGGAGGCAGCTCGCACCACAGCCACTCCACCGCCCCCCGGCGGCCGGGCACCGCGAACCGGACCGGCAGCACCGTCCCGTCGTCCGCGTCCGGATCCAGCCAGGCGGCCCCCGGCAGCGGATGCGGACGGCGGCGCAGATACAGGGCGGCCGGATCGCCCACCTGCTCACGACGGACCGCGACCGGCACCCGCCCCGCCGCCGTTCCCGCCCACCAGCCGGCATTGCTGTGCAGCGCCGTGACCGGGCCGCCGCTCCCGTCCTCGAAGACCGCGTCCACCAGGACCGCCGGGTCGGCCCCGGGCGACGGCTCGACGGTGATCTCGTTGTCGCCGACGCGCAGGGCCCCCGCCACCTCGTGCCGACGCACCCGCGGCACCGCGTGCGCGGCGTACGGGTCGAATCCGCCCTGCCGGCCCACGATCCGTCCGTTGACGCGCACGACGCAGGGCACGCGCGAGGCCACCTGGACGACGGCCCGGGCGGGGACCGACAGGAGCCGGACCGTCGTTCCCATCGGCCCCGAGGCGTGGATCCACTCCGGGCGCCGACAGCGCCCCGGATCGCGCACGAGCGCCACATGCGCACGGAGTTCAATGTCCTGATCCGGCGTCAGTTCCAGCTCCAGCAGCCGACGGCCCGCCGCCGCCCGCACCGGCCCCGTCGCGAGATGGCCCCCGTCGTCCAACGGCACGGGCACGCCGTCGAACCGCGCCCGCTTCGCTCCGGCGGCCCCGATCGCGAGATGGCCGTCGAAGGCGGCGTCGAGGAACAGCTCCGTGCGCAGCCGCACCACCTCTCCGGCGGCGGTGGGACCGAGGTGGACGAACTCCTCCGGGACATGCCCCTTGGGCCCCAGAACGGCGCGGTGGACCGGGTCCTTGTGGATGCCCAGGGAATCGGACCACACCAGGACCGACCGGGTGCCGTGACCCGGCCCATCCCGGTCCACGACGGCGTGCGGGCCGAACGTCGCGTGGACGGTGTCCGTGACCGGTCCGCGCCCGCGGTCCGGCCGGGCCCACCCGTCCCGCACCCCGTCCTCCCCGGCCGCCTCCACCCGGTGCCGGAAGGTCCGGCACTCGGTGACCGCCGGGCCGGTGGGCGGACCGGACGCGGGGCGGGCGAAGTCGCCCCAGGTGTTGTCGAGGGTCGGCACCAGCACGACGTCCCAGTCCGCGTCGGCAGGGATCTCGACGACGGCCGGTCCGGGGACGGGATGGGGCGGCCGGGGAGCGGCGGGCACCGCGGCCGGGGGCTGGTCGGGAAAGACCAGCACGGCGGCCGGGCCCGTGTCGAAGGGGATGTCGACCTCCACGGCCCGCGCGCCGCCGTTCGAGGGCGGGACGGCACGCACCGGCAGCGCCCGGGGCGCGGAGCCGAACGGGTCCACCAGGACGGCCGGTCCCGCCACGTCCCGCACCCGCACCCGTGCGCGGCGCGCGTAGCGGCCCGGATCGAAGTCGTACCGGGCGTCCAGCCATCCCAGCGCGGCCCCGCGCGCGTCCGGCGCCGCGACGGACGCCCGGGTCGCCCGAGGGGCCGCCGCCGTCAGGAACACCACCGTGGCGTCGTCCGTACGACGCGCGAGCGCCGGCACCGGGGCGCGGACGGCCGGATCCAGCCGTGCGAACGCCGCCGCGAGCGCGCCCTCGTCGTCGGTCCCGGGGACGAACACGGCACGGCCGTCCGCGAAGCACGCGCCCAGCTCCTCCCGCAGCCCGTCGCAGCCGGGGCCGACGACCCGTTCGGGGAGGGCGCCGACCGCGACCAACGTGCCGCCCGCGGAGGCGAACTCGACGATCCTGCGGGCCGTGCCGTGTTCGAGGACCGTGCACGCGGGCAGCACGAGGGCCGAATACGCCTCCTGCGCGACCGTCAGCCGCACCTCCCCGCCGGGTGGCGCAACCACCCGCGCACGCGTCAGCGAGGCGTCGTCGACGACGTCCGCGTCGAGACCGAGACGGTCCAGGATCCCCGGCCGGGCCGTGAACCAGGCCATGTCCCCGACGAGTTCCAGATAGGCCGACTGCGCCCGCGCCGCCGCCTCCGTGACACCGTTCCGGGCCGTGCCGGCCTGTGCCGTGGTGGTGGGCAGCAGGACCGCGACGTCGCACAGATGGCGGCCGAGGCTCAGCAGCGCGCAGAGCCGGGTCACCGCGTCGGCGAGGACACGATGGTGACACCAGTAGGGCTGCCGCCAGTCGGTCGCCGGAGGCGCCCACTCCCACCAGCCGCCCTTCGTCGTGCCGTACACGGCATGCGGGTTGTAGAGGGTCGCACCGGCGCGGAGCCACGGCAGCAGCCAGTCGAACGTCTCCTCCGGGGTGCCGCCCCAGCCGGTGGAGTGGAACGCCTCGATCCAGGTGCGCGGCCGGCCGTACAGATGGGCGAGCGAGGAGTGGATGTGTGCGTCCCCGTGGTGGTCGCTGCCGGGTGCCGGGAACCAGCGGTGGGTGCGGGCGTAGTCGGCGTACAGCTCCACACCCGCGACGGGGTGTCCGGCACGGGCAGGATCCTGCTGGTCGCAGCCCACGAGCAGGCCGTGCCGCGCGTGCCAGTCCGTCAGCGGCCGGAAGAACGCCTCCTCGGCCAGTTCGGCGCGGGTCGTCTGGTAGTCGCGCCGGACGAGCGCGGGGTCCGGATCCGCCCCGTCCTCGTACAGGGCGTCGAGCCGTTCGACGAGGTCGTAGCCGCGCCGCCGCAGGAAGGCGTCGGCGAAACCGGTGGACCAGGTGGGCAGCGCCGGCAGCTCGTCCTGGAACGAGCCGACGACCACCGTCCCCAGCCGGCCGCCGAGGCGGCGCTCGAATTCCCCGTGCATCCGGTCCAGCAGCGCCGCGCACGCCCGGACGCCGAGGTAGTCGAAACCGAGCGCCACGTGGTGATGGAGCGTCAGCCGCCAGCGGCCGGGGCCCGGCGCCCGTACGACGCCGTCGTCCACCACGACCCGGATCGCCGGTCCGACGACGCGTCCGGCGGAGTCGACCGGTTCGGCGCGCGCCGCCAGCGGCCGGGCGCCCGGTGGGCACCGCAGTTCGCCCGGCCGTGTCGCCGTGGACGTGACGACGGACCGCAGCCGGTCGAGGCCGCGCCCCGCGTGGGCGGGCTCCTCGTCGACGAGACGTGCCTGGAGGTCGGCGCCGGAGAAGCCGAGCTGGTCGTAGAACCACAGACGTGCGCCGAGCGCCCGCGCGTCCTCGCACACGCCGTCGACCAGCGCCCACCACGCCTCGGACATGAACGGCGGGTCGTCGGCGTCGGAGCCGAACAGCGGCCCCGACGGCGCCAGGCCGATCAGGACGACCTGGTGCACCCCACCCTGCGTGAGCCGTTCCAGCTGTGCCCGCAACCGGGAGCGTTCGAGCGCTTCCCCGCTCCACCACCACAGGGCGACGGGCGAGAAGGCGCGCGGGGGATCGGCGAGGACCTCGGCGACGCACGGGGGCAGCGACGGTCCGTCCCGATCTGTCATGAGTCCCCCTCAGCCCTTGAGGCCGCCCGCGAATCCCTTGATCACATAGCGCTGGAGGAGCGCGAACACCACCAGGACCGGCAGCGCGGCCAGCACGAGTCCGGCGAAGACGAGCCCGTAGTCGGAGACGTACTGGCCGACGAAGGCGAACACCCCCACGGGCACGGTCTCCTTGCCGGACCCGCCCAGATACAGCAGTGGGGTGAAGAAGTCGTTCCAGACGAACACGGCGTTCAGAATGATCACCGTGCCGGTCACGGGACGCAGCAGGGGGAAGACGACCCGGGTGAACGCCTGGCGGTGGTCGCAGCCGTCGATGAGCGCCGCCTGCGCGTAGTCCGACGGCAGGGCCCGGATGAATCCGGTGTACAGGAAGACGGTGAACGGCAGCTGGATGCCCGTGTAGAAGAGCACCATGCCCTGGTACGTGCCGAGCCAGCCCAGGCCGTCGACGAGCTCGTAGAGCGGGATCATGCCCAGTTGGAACGGCAGCACGATGCCGAGCAGGAAGAGGACGTACAGCCCGTGGCCGACGCCGCGGGCGCGGCGCGCGAGGAAGCAGGCCGCGGTGGAGCCCAGGACGACGAGGAGCAGCAGGCTCGTGGCGGTGATGACCGTGCTGTTGACCAGGGCAGGGCCGAGCGACGCGGAGGACCAGGCGTCGCCGAAGTTGGCGAGCGTGGGCGGCGAGGGCGGGGCGAGCGGCGAGTCCGCGATCTGTCGGGGGTCCTTCAGCGCCAGGGTGACCAGCGCGTACACCGGGAACAGGAACACGACGGCGACGGCCGCCATGACGAGTTCCAGGACGTAGGGCCCGTATCCGTGCCGGGAGGCGGCCCGGCTCCGGCTCCGGCTCCGGTGCCCGGGACGCGCCTTCACGGGCGGCGGGGTCGGCGTGGCGTTCACGCGGTGACCTCCCTCGCGCGCAGGGCCCGGAGCTGGACCAGCGAGACCGCGGCGACGAACAGGGCGAGGACCAGGGCCACGGCGGTGCTGTAGCCGAACTTCCCGTAGACGAACGCCTCCTTGTACAGCACGGTCGACAGGGTCTCGCTGGCCGTGCCGGGGCCGCCGTTGGTGGCGGCGTAGACCTGGTCGAAGAGTTTGAGCCCGCCGATGGTCGACAGCATCACGTTGATGGTCAGGGCCGGTGCCAGCAGCGGCCAGGTGACGTGGCGGAAGCGCTGCCAGGCACCGGCGCCGTCGATGCGCGCGGCCTCGTGGAGTTCGGCGGGCACGCCCTGGAGTCCGGCGAGGAAGACGACCATCGAGTACCCGGCGTACTGCCACACGACCATGGCCGCGACGGACCACAGGGCGAGGGAGGGATCGCCCAGCCAGTCCTGGCGCAGCCCGCCGAGCCCGACCGCCCCCAGGAGGCCGTTGAGACCGGCGCCGTTCTCCGGGTTGTAGACGTACTTCCACAGGATCGCGACCATGACGGGGCTGACGACTGCCGGTGCGAAGAAGACCAGCCGCAGCACGGCCCGGGACCTGAGGCGGGCGTGGACGCCCAGCGCGAGCAGCAGTCCGATGCCGTTCTGGACGACGACCACGGCGACGGTGAGCAGGAGGGTGTTGCCGACGGACCCCAGCGCGCGCTCGTCGTCGAGCAGGGTGCGGAAGTTGTCCAGGCCGGTGAACGAGAAGCCGCCGATGCCGGACCAGTCGGTGAAGGCGTACATCACCCCGGCCAGGCTCGGGTACAGCACGACGAGGCCGTACACGACGAGCGCCGGGACCACGAACCGCCAGGGCGGGGCGGTGTGGTCGCGGTGCCGGGCCGGGCGGGCACCGGGTCGCGGCCCGGCACCGGACCGGCCGGTGGCGGCGGGCACGGACCGCTCGAACGTGCCCGTCACGGCGTCTTCCCGTACGCCTCGTCCATCCGTCCCAGGGCGCCGTCGACGTCCGTCTTCCCCGCGAGGAGGTCCTGCACGGCGGCGAAGTGGGCGGGCTGCACCTCGGGGTTGGGCCAGTTCTGGTCCATGAACGGGACCGCCCGGCCGGCGTCGATGAGCGGCAGGAATTCCCCGAGCACGGGGTCGACGCGGGTGGAGGGGCCGCGTCGGAACGGGATCGCGGCCACGGAACGTGCCCAGCGCTCGACGTTCTCCTGCCGGCCCAGGAACTCGACGAACTCCTTCGCCGACGCCGTTCTCCGGGAGTGTGCGGAGACGCCGAGGCCGACGACGACCCCCGCCGGGATCCACTGGTCCGACGCGTCGTCGTTGCCGGGGAACGGGAACATGCCGAGGTCGTCCGGTGCCCTGGCGGCCTGACGGAAGCCGGCGAGCACGGCGGAGACCTGCACGGCCATCGCCGCCTTTCCGCCCGCGACCATCGCGGTCTGCTGCTCGTAGGTCGTGCCGTTGGGGTTCGCGTTGAAGAAGCCGCGGCGCTGCAGCTCCTGGTACCTGCCCAGCGCGTCGGCCCACCCGGAGCCGCGGAAGTGTGCCCGCCCCGCGGCCATGTCGGCGTCGAAGCGGGGGTTCTGCGCGTGGACGGCGTTGGGCACCAGGGCGTACGTGATCAGCTGGGTGACCCAGGGCGTCTGCGCGCCGAGTGCGATCGGCACCACGCCTCTTGCCTTCAGCCTGGCGCACACGTCGAGGAGTTCGCTCCAGGTCCGGGGCGGTTCGACGCCCGCCTCGGCGAAGACCCGCTTGTTGTGGATGGCGCCGATGACGCTGCTTCCCGCCGAGTACAGGTACGTCCTGCCCTCGCGCCGGTACGCGGAGCGGAAGTTCTCCGGGACCTCATCGGTCCACGGCTGGCCGCTGAGGTCGGCGAGCAGCCCGGCGCGGGCCAGTTCGGCCATCGACATGGCGCTGCCGCTGCCGGGGTAGAGCACGTGGACGTCGGGGGCGTTGCCGCCGGCGAGCCGGGTGCGCACCAGCGTCTGCACCTGGTCCGTGGGTGCGAAGGAGGTCGCGAACCGGGCGCCGGGGTGGGCGGCGCGGTACCGCCCGGCCATCTCCTCCAAGGGCTTCTGCTGGTCGGCGACGCCCACCACGCGCAGCTCTCCGGAGCCGTCGTCCGAGGAGGAACAGGCCGTCAGCACGGGCGGAAGCGCCGCGAGCGCCGCGAGCGAGCCACCGGCCCGGAGGAACCCCCGGCGGCCGAACGCGCCCCGGCCGGGCCGGTCCCGGGAACCCGTCGTCATGGTGTGTCCTCCTCGTGCGAACGGGCGGGCGGAGGTGCTGGTACGGGGCGGACCGGGGCGGAGCCGACGTGCGGGTCCGGCGGCGGAAGGGCGGCGGTGAAGCGGTAGAGGCCGGAGGACACCCGGTACAGGACGTGGTCCGCGGCCGACGCGAGCTCGGTGACGTGGGCGTCGTCGGCGCCCGGTACCGCTCCCGACTCCCGGACCGAGCGGGGGTCCGTGGTGGGCACGTACACGTCGGCGGTGGAGCCGGGCGGCACCAGGACGCACAGGGAGATCCGGCCGCCGTCGCACTCCCAGCCCACCTCGATCGTGCCGCGCACCGACTCGTGACGGGCCCGCGCCTGGCGCAGGGGGCCGGGCCGTGGCCTGATCCGGAGGTGCCGGTAACCGGTCGAGTCCGGTGCCTGGTCGAGCCCCGCGACACCGCGGTACAGCCACTCGCCGATCGAGCCGAGCGCGTAGTGGTTGAAGGAGTTCATCGACGGCGCCCGGAAGCCCGCGTCCGGGGTCCACCCGTCCCAGCGCTCCCAGACGGTGGTGGCGCCGTGCCGCAGCGGGAACCGCCACGACGGGACCTCGTCGCGCAGCAGGAGCGCGTGGGCGAGGTCGGCCCGTCCGTGCGCGTCGAGGACGGGCGCGGCGAGCGCGACCCCGAGGAACCCGGTCAGCAGGGCGGGCCCCGCGGCCTCCACGAGTTCGGCGAGCCGGTCCGCGACCCCGTCGACGAGGTCGGGGGGCACCAGGTCGAAGGCGAGCGCGAGGAGACAGCCGGTCTGGGTGTCCCCGGCGACGCGTACCGTCGGCCGGCCGCCGCCCGGGGAGTGCGCGACGGTGACGAAGCGCTCCATGAACGTGGCGCGGACGGCGTCGGCCAGCCGGTGGTGGCGGGCCGCGACCTCCTCGCGGCCCAGGACGCCCGCGGCCCGGGCGGTCAGCCGGGCACTGTGCGCGAAGTACGCCGTGGCGACGACGTCGCGGGGGGTGGGGGTGCCGGGGGCGAGCCAGTCGGAGAAGTGCGGGCCCACTCGTCGGCGCCAGACCAGATCCGGGTTGTGACGGCGGATCAGCTCCACCCAGGCGCACATGCCGTCCAGCGCGCGGGACAGGAACCGGTCGTCGTCGTAGACCCGGTGGAGGTGCCACGGAATGATCACTCCGGCGTCGCCCCAGCCGGGCGCCCCCTCGTCCGCGACCCCGGCCAGGCGCGGGGCCACGTTGCCGAACCCGCCGTCGGGGGTGCGGGCGTCGTCCACGTCGCGCAGCCACTTGGTGAAGAACGCGGCCACGTCCGCGTTGAGCGCGGCCGTCGGCAGGAACACCTGCGCGTCGGCCATCCAGCCGAGCCGCTCGTCGCGCTGCGGACAGTCCGTGGGGACGCTCACGAAGTTCGAGCGCTGCCCCCACACCACGCAGTCGTGGAGGCGCCGCAGCTCGGGGTCCGAGCAGTCGAACTCCCCGGCCCACGGCGTATCGCTGTGCAGGGCCACGGCGACGACGTCGTCGGCGGCGAGTTCCGGAAGCCCGCGGATCTCGGCGTATCGGAACCCGTGATACGTGAAACGCGGCTCGAACACGATGCCCCGGCGGCCGTCCCCGACGAGCACATCGGTCGCGGAGGCGGTGCGCAGATTCGCCGTGTAGAGCCCGCCCGACCCGTCCAGTGCCTCGGCATGGCGGATCACCACCCGCGCCCCGGCGGCCAGTTCACCGATCCGCAGCCGCACCCGGCCCGCGAGGTTCTGCCCGAAGTCGACCACGTGCGTGTCGGGGGAGAGGCGGGTGACCGCACGCGGGCCGAGCCGGGCCGTCGCCCGGACGGGCTCGTCGACGGACGCCACGAGCAGCCGGTGGTCGGTCTCGACGACCAGCGCCGGTGACCAGCCGGAGTCGTCGAAGCCGGGCAGCTCCCAGCCCTCGGCCGCGTACCGCAGGTCGTGGCACTCGCCCATCAGCAGGTCCGCGTGACGCACGGCTCCGGTCCCGGTGCGCCAGGTGCCGTCGGTGACGACGGCGTTGCTCCGGCCGTCCGCACCGGTGAGGTGGAGTTCGGCCAGGAACTGGGGGGACGAGCCGTAGTGGGCCCCGGCCCTGCGCGGCTCGAAGCCGACGAACCCGCTCCACCAGCCGTCGGCGAGGGTCGCGGAAAGCACGTTCTCGCCGTCCCGCAGCAGGGCGGTGACGTCGTAGGTCTGGTACTGGATGCGGCGGTTGTAGTCGGTCCAGCCGGGCGCGAGTTCGGCGTCCCCGACCCGCGCCCCGTTGAGCCGGACCTCGTACAGGCCGCGGGCAGTGACATGGAGCCGGGCGCGTGCGACGGCCGGGGCGGTGAAGGCGCGCCGCAACAGGGGGCACGGCGCGAGCCCGTGACCGTCGAGCGCGAGGGAGCCCTCGGTGGGGGCGTCCATCACGGCGACCGGACGCGGGTCGTGGGCGATCCAGGAGGCACGCCAGGGCGCGCCGCAGACAAAGGCGGTCTCGAACCAGGACGTGGCGTCGACGGGCCGTGCCGCGCGGGCGGTCCAGACGGACACCCGCCAGTGGTAGCGGGTGTGTTCCCGCAGGGCGGGCCCCGCGTACACGACGGCGACGGCGCCGGCGTCCGTCACCCGGCCGGTGTCCCACCGCAGATGCTCGTCCCGGTCCAGGTCCGCGAGGCGCTCGGCGACCCGGACCCGGTGGGCCACGGGGTCGTCGCCGCGCAGCCCGGACGCCGACCGCCAGGACAGCCGCGGTGACGGTTCGTCGATTCCCAGAGGCGTGGTGCGGTGCTCGCACCGCAGACCGGACAGTCCGAGGGGCCGTGGCCCGGGGTGCTCCTCGGGGCCGCCTCCGGCGGAGCGGGTAACGGGCGCGTCCACTGCCGAGGAACCGGACACGAGCACGTCCTTCCGTCGCCCCGAGTTTCCCGATGTGAAATCTAACGGCCATTCTGTGGCGTGGAGACTAGGAGCACCTCAAAGGGGTGTCAAGGGTATGCTCCGGCCCTGCCCCGGACGCCCCATCACCTGGTCGAACTCCACCCAACTTCCCTTTGTGGAAGGGCATTGCGCCCCCAGCATGCGGTCTTGTGGCGGTTGATCCCGTGTGATATTCAGCGTGTGATTACCACATGGGTGGACGTGAAATCACGCGCCGATCCCACCTCGTACCGGACGGGATCCCGCCCGACGAAGGGACGAGTTTCATGCGTATGAACAATGGGACGGGCGGCACCAGGGGGCTCGGGAGACGGGCGATGATCGGCGGAGCGGCCGGCATGGCCCTCGCCGCGGCCGGGCTGACCGCGTCCGACGCGTGGGGCGACACGCCCTTCCGGGACGACCCGTTCGCCCTCGGCGTGGCCTCCGGCGATCCCTGGCCGGACGGGGTGGTGCTGTGGACGCGTCTGGCGCCCCGGCCCCTGACCCCCGACGGGACCGGTGGCATGCCCCCGAAATCCGTCGACGTCCAATGGGAGGTCGCCCAGGACGAACGCTTCCGGACCGTCGTGCGCCGGGGGAGCACGCGGGCGGTGCCCGAACTCGCCCACTCCGTCCATGTCGAGGTCTCCGGACTGCGACCGGGGCGGCACTACTACTACCGCTTCCGCGCCGGAGGCGTGCTGAGCCCCGTCGGCCGCACCCGCACCGCGCCCGCGCCGGACGGCCGCCCCAAGGAACTCGGCTTCGCCTTCGTCTCCTGCCAGGCGTGGTTCGAGGGCTTCTACACCGCCTACCGGCACCTCGCCGCGGAGGACGTCGACCTGGTCCTGCACCTCGGCGACTACATCTACGAGAACCCCATCGACGCCATGGGCGGCGTGCGCGGCATCCCCGTCGCCGCCGAACTGCGCCCCGAGCCGACGACCCTCGTGGAGTACCGCAACCGCCACGCCCTGCACCGCTTCGACCCCGACCTCATGGCCGCCCACCGGGCCCATCCGTTCGCCCTCGTCTGGGACGACCACGAGGTGGAGGACAACTGGGCGCGGGACCGGTCCAAGACCGACGACGAACCCGACCAGGACCCGGCGGTCTTCCGGCGGCGTGCGGCGGCGGCCTTCCAGGCGTACTACGAACATCTGCCGCTGAGGCTGGGGAACAGACCGAACGGCTTCGAGGCCCGGATGTACCGCCGCCTGCGCTACGGCCGGATGGCCACCTTCCACATCCTCGACACCAGGCTCTTCCGCGACGACCAGCCCTGCGGCGACGGCACCAGGAGCGGCTGCGCGGAGCGGCTGGCACCCGGCCGGACCGTCCTCGGCCCGGAGCAGGAACAGTGGCTGTACCGGGGCCTCGGCCGCTCCGACACCACCTGGAACATGATCTCCCAGCAGATCCCGGTGTCCCAGGTCGACACCGACCCCGGCCCCGGCCAGTCGTTCGTGATGGACTTCTGGGACGGCTACGTCGACGCGCGCAGGCGGCTGTTCAAGGAGATCACCGACCGCTCGGTGAACAACCCCGTCGTGCTCACCGGCGACATGCACCGTCACCTCGCCGCCGATCTCAAGCGCGACTTCGACGACCCGGAATCACCCACGCTCGGTGTCGAGTTCGTCGGCTCGTCCATCTCCACCTCGAAGGACGGCATGGACCTCGACCCGTCCGGCGCCCGGCTCCTCGCCGCGAACGAGCACATCAGGTTCACCAACTTCCAGCGCGGCTACGTGCGCTGCTCGCTCACCCGGGAGCGGTGCCGGGCCGACTTCCGGGTGCTCCCGTACGTCACCACGCCCGGTGCCCCCGTCTCGACCCGGCTCTCGCTCGTGACCGAGGCGGGCCGCCCCGGGGTCCGGCCCGCCTGACGGGGGTACCGGAGTCTCCTGCCGGGGGAGCCTGCGCGGGCGCGGGCACCGCACGGTGACGCGGACCGCCCGGTACTCCGTCCGGGCGCACGGCCCGCGTCCGGACGGGGCACCGGTGGCGCGGCGCCTTGTCCGGGCGAACCCCCACGAGCACCATGCGGGGTTCCCCGAAGGCCGCGTTCCCGGTCCGTCCGGGACACGCCCGGCCCGTCCGGGGGCGCCCGTCCCTCGTCACAGGAGAACCCGATGCGTCTGCGCACCGTACTCGCCACCGCCGTACTGCTCACCCTCACCGCCGCCGCCCCCGCGGTGGCCGCCCCGCCCGGGAAGCCGGTGCAGAAGGGGAACCTCCTCCTCACCGTCTCGGGCGGCGGGAACACCTGGATCAGGGGCGTCCGGCTGCTCTGCCCGCCGGTGCCCGGCACCCACCACCCCCACGCGGTCGCCGCCTGCGCGGACCTCGCGGCGGCGGACGGCGATCTCGACGCCCTGCCCGGCGACCCGCACCTGTGCACCAAGGAGTCCGACCCGGTGACGGCCGAGGCCACCGGCATCTGGGACGGGCGCCGCGTCTCCTGGCGCCGGACCTTCCCCAACCCCTGCGAGATGGACGTCGCCACCGGGCCCGTCTTCCGCTTCTGAACCGGACCGCCGGGGCCGCGTCGCCCGGGCCGTCCCTGGGCGGACCGGGCGGGAGGGCGGCGGCTCAGGACCGGCGCGTCGCGGCCATCCCCAGGGTGATCAGCCCGAGCACCACCCAGCCGAACCAGAGCCAGCCGCTGTTCCCCAGCGCCACCGTGTACGCGGTGACCACCACCAGGGCGACCATGGTGATCACGCCCATGGACTTCGTGGACCGGGCCATGTCCGCACCCTCCTCACCGGCCACGCGGCCGTGGGTGCCATCGTCACCCCGGAGGCGGGCCCGCCGCTACCGGCCGCGCGTCTGCAAGGAGGCGAGATAGGCGTTGTACGCCTGAAGCTCCCGGTCGCCGTTCCGCTCCTCCGAGCGGTCGGAACGCTTCGCCGCCCGCTGCTCGGAGCGGTACCACTGGAAGACCAGCGCGATCAGCACCAGCACCGAGGGAATCTCGCTGAACGCCCAGGCGATGCCTCCCGCCGCGCTCTGGTCGCTCAGCGCGTCGATGCCGAGCGAGGCCGGCGGGTGCTCGTAGGTGTCGACCATCGGCGTCGTGGCCATCATCAGCGCGATGCCGAAGAACGCGTGGAACGGCATTCCCGCGAACAGCTCCAGCATCCGCATCACGTACCCCGGCCGGTGCGGACCCGGGTCCACGCCCATGATCGGCCAGAAGAACACCAGGCCGACCGCGAGGAAGTGCACCATCATCGCGATGTGCCCGGTCTTCGACTCCATCAGGAAGTCGAACAGCGGAGTGAAGTACAGCGCGTACAGGCTGGCGATGAACATCGGGATCGTGAAGACCGGATGCGTGATGACCCTCATGTACCGGCTGTGCAGCAGCTTGAGCAGCAGCTCGCGCGGGCCGGTACGACCGCGGCCCGCGACCGGCAGCGCGCGCAGTGCCAGGGTCACCGGGGCTCCCAGCAGCACCAGGATCGGCGACAGCATGCTGATCACCATGTGCTGCACCATGTGCACGCTGAACATGACCATGCCGTAGTCGTTCAGCTTGGTGCACATCACCAGGGCGATGCTCAGCACGCCCACGAAGAAGAAGACCGTCCGCCCCACCGGCCAGGCGTCCCCGCGCCCGCGCAGCCGCAGCACGCCGTACCCGTACAGGCCGAGTGCGAGAAGGCAGCCGATGAGGAAGAACGCGTCGGGGGAGAACTGGAGCCCCCGTTCCAGCGTGAACGGCGGCAGATCCATGTTCATGCCGTGCCCGCTGTGATCCATCTGTTCACTCCCGCTGTGGACGTCCCCGATACGCGCCGGTTGTCCCGACCAGAGTAGAACCGCCCCCGGTCACGGCTGCGACCGGGGGCGGTTGTGCGGGGCGAGGGCAGGAGGTCAGAGCACGCACTCGGCCTCGGCGTACCGCTCGGCCGGGACCGTCTTCAGCGTCTCGACGGCCCGCGCCAGCGGCACCAGCGTGATGTCCGTGCCCCGCAGCGCCGTCATCATCCCGAACTCGCCGCGATGCGCCGCCTCCACCGCGTGCCAGCCGAATCGGGTGGCGAGCACACGGTCGTACGCCGTCGGGGTGCCGCCGCGCTGCACATGACCGAGGATCACCGGGCGGGCCTCCTTGCCCAGACGCTGCTCCAGCTCCGTGGAGAGCTGCGTGGCGATGCCGGTGAACCGCTCGTGCCCGTAGATGTCCTTGGCGCCCTGCTCGAACTGCATGGAGCCCTCGCGCGGCTTGGCGCCCTCCGCGACGACGACGATCGCGAACTTCTTGCCGGCCGAGAAGCGCTTGCCGACCACCTGGGTCAGCTCGTCGATGTCGAAGGGCCGCTCCGGCACGACGATGGCGTGCGCCCCGGCCGCCATGCCCGAGTGCAGGGCGATCCAGCCGGTGTGGCGGCCCATGACCTCGACGATCAGCACCCGCTGGTGCGATTCGGCGGTGGTCTTGAGCCGGTCGAGTGCCTCGGTGGCCACACCGACGGCGGTGTCGAAGCCGAAGGTCACGTCGGTGGCGGCGATGTCGTTGTCGATGGTCTTGGGGACGCCGACGATCGGCAGGCCCGCCTCGGAGAGCAGATGGGCCGCCTTCAGCGTGCCCTCGCCGCCGATCGGGATGATCACGTCGAGACCGAGGTCGGCGACGTGCCCCCTGGCCTGCTCGACGCCGCCGCGCAGATGGGCGGGCTGGACCCGGGAGGAACCGAGGATCGTGCCGCCGCGGGCGAGGATGCCGGCGACCGAGTCGAGGTCGAGCTTGCGGTAGTCGCACTCCAGGAGACCCTTCCACCCGTCGTGGAAGCCGATGACCTCGTCGCCGTGGTCGACCACCGCGCGGTGCACGACGGAACGGATGACGGCGTTCAGGCCGGGGCAGTCGCCGCCGGAGGTGAGTACACCAATTCGCATTGCCCGGGAAACCTTTGCAACGTGGGCCGACGACCGGACCCCGTCGTCCGGTTGGATGCCCGCCACCCTACCGGCGCGGGGTGGCGGGACCGAACCGGGCGTCCGCCTGCTGGACGCCGCTCAGCTGAGCGAAAAGTGCCTCATCAGGCGGGCTGGGTCGCCGAGGCGATGCGCTCGGCGCGCAGCGCGTCGTACCAGCGGTCGTCCGTCGGCGGCAGGGCGTTGACATCCAGCGCCAGCTTCAGCAGGAGGTCCGCGATCAGCGGGTTGCGCGCCATCACCGGCCCGTGCATGTACGTGCCGAAGACGGTGTCGTTGTACGCGCCCTCGGTGCCGTCCCCGGTGCCGTTGCCCCGGCCGAACTGCACCCGGGCGAACGGCCGCGCCGTCGGCCCGAGGTGGGTGACGCCCTGGTGGTTCTCGAACCCGGTCAGCGGCGGCAGGCCGAGCCGCGGGTCGATGTCGGCGAGCACGTCGCCGACGCACCGGTCCCCCTCGCCGCGGGTGGAGACCACGTCGAGCAGCCCGAGGCCGGGCTCGCGCTCGCCGAGGTCGTTGATGAACTCGTGGCCGAGGATCTGGTACCCGGCGCAGACCGAGAAGATGATCGCGCCGTTGGAGGCGGCCCGGTTCAGTCCGCCGTCGCGGCGCAGCCGCTCCGCGGCCAGGCGCTGCGGCCGGTCCTCGCCGCCCCCGACCAGGTAGATGTCGCCGGACGTCGGGATCGGCTGGTCGCTGCGGACGTCGACGCGCTGCACGTCGAGACCGCGCTGCCGCGCCCGGCGCTCGACCACCAGCGCATTGCCCTGGTCGCCGTAGGTGCTGAGGAGGTCCGGGTACACCCAGACGACACGCAGACCGTTGTTGCTCATGCTTCGTCCTCTCCGGAGGTGGCCGGGGCCGGGGTCAGTTGCCGACACGACGGCGCAGATCCTGGAAGGCGGTGTAGTTGGCGATGACCTCGATACGGCCGGGCGGGGCCTGCTGCACGGCCTCGTCGAGGCTCTCGCAGACCCGGAAGTCGAGACCGGCCACCTCCAGCCGGACCGCGAGGTCCAGCTTGCGGTCGCCGAGCACGAAGATCGGGTGGCCGGCGAGCTGGGTGTAGTCCACGTCCCACAGCCAGGAGGTGTCGGTGCCGTCCGCGCCGCGGGCGTTGACGGACAGGACCACCGGGGTTGGCGGCGGCTCGATCAGGGAGAACGTCTCCAGCCAGCCGGCCGGGTTCTTCGCCAGCAGCAGCCGCAGTTCGCGGCCGAGGAACGTCACCACGTCGTACCGGCCGGCCACGGCCTGCACCTGGTACATGCGCTCCAGCGCGACCTGCGGCGGCACACCGAAGACCGCGGCCACCGCGGCCGACGTGGCCGCGTTGGCCTTGTTGGCGCGGCCGGGCAGCTGGAGGTGGATCGGCCAGGCCGAACCGTGCGGGTCCAGGACGTAGTCGCCGTGCAGGACCCAGCTGGGGGCGGGGCGGCGGAATCCGCACTCGCCGCAGAACCAGTCGTCACCGGGGCGCTGCATCACGCCGCCGCACGACGGGCAGGACCAGGCGTCGTCCTTCCACGCCTGACCCGCCGCCACCCACACCACGTTGGGGGACGAGGACGCCGCCCAGACGATCAGCGGGTCGTCCGCGTTGGCGACGATCACGGCCTTCGAGCCGGACAGGCCCTCGCGCCACTTCTCCGCGAGCATCCGGGTCTCCGCGGCGCGGTCCAGCTGGTCGCGGGAGAGGTTGAGCAGCGCGATCACCTTGGGCGTCGTGTCGCGCGCGACCCCGGCGAGGTACTTCTCGTCGACCTCTATCACGCCGTACTGCGCGTCCGAGCCGCCCGCCAGCGCCGAGGTGATACCGGCCGGCATGTTCGCGCCGAGCGCGTTGGACACGACCGGGCCCGCGGCCCGCAGCGCCTCGGCGATCAGCCGGGTCGTCGTCGTCTTGCCGTTCGTCGCCGACACGAGGATCACGTCCAGGTGCTGCGCCAGTCGCCCCAGCAGGTCGGGGTCGAGCTTGAGCGCCACCCGGCCGCCGATCACCGATCCGCTGCCGCGCCCCGCGGCGCGCGACACCGCCGCCGCGGCCTTGCCCGCCGTCACGGCCAGCTTGGCCCGCGGCGACAGCGGCTCCGTGTTGCCTGCCATCGTCCTAGATCCTCCTTGCATCGGTCCGCGCCCAGCCTATCGATGTCCGGCCCGGACGCCGCACCTCGGCACCGCCGGGACCGCCCGGGGCGGCCGGAACGTACGATGGCCGCCATGCGAAACCGCCCGATCCCCGGCAGTTCCGGACTGGTTCGCGCCATGAGCCTGCTCGGAGACCCGGTGCTGCATGGCGCCTGCGATCCCGTCACGGACTTCGGCCCCTCGCTCGCCCGCCTCGTCGAGGACATGTACGCCACCATGTACGCGGCAGGCGGCGTGGGGCTCGCGGCCAATCAGATCGGTGTGCCGCGGCGCGTGTTCGTCTACGACTGCCCCGACGACGAGGACGTCCGGCACCTCGGACACGTCGTCAACCCGCGTCTGGTCGAGGCGGACGGCGTCACCGTGCGCGGCCCGGAGGGCTGCCTCTCGCTCCCCGGCGTCGAGGCCGGCACCCCGCGCTTCGACCGGGCCGTCGTCGAGGGCGCGACCCTCGGGGGCGAGCCCGTCCGGATCGTCGGGACCGGCTTCTTCGCCCGCTGCCTCCAGCACGAGTGCGACCACCTCGACGGGAGGGTCTACACCGACCGGCTCACCGGGCTGCGCCGGTCCAGGGCGCTGCGCGCGGCCCGCCGGGCACCCTGGGCGCGGGGCGGCTGACGCGGAGCGGGCGCGGACGAGCGAGCCGGGCGCGGGGTGCGGTCGGCCGCACCCTCAGAACCCCGGGCCCCCGGGCCGGTCGTCCACGGCGGCCAGCCTGCCCCACAGCAGATCCGCCAGGCTGCGGACCAACTGTTCGCGGGAGCAGGGCCGTTCCCCCAGCCACCAGTCTCCCGCGGCGTGCATCATGCCGACGATGCCATGACCCCAGATGCGGGCCATCGCCTCGCCGTCCGGTCCCAGGTCCACCCGCTCGGCGATCACCTTGGCGAGCTCCTCGCCGAGTCTGCGCAGCAGCGGGGCGGAGTGCCGCCCGATGTCGAAGCCCCGCTCCGCCGAGGCCGCCGAGTCGTCGGAGGGGTGCATCAGGAAGCGGTAGACCTGCGGCCGGGCCTCGATGGCCGCGAGATAGGTGTCGAGCGTCGACTCCACGCGCCGCCGGCGCTCGGCGGGCGCGTCGAGCGCCGCCCGCAGGGCGATCAGCAGGGCGTCCGTGTGACGCTTGGCGAGGGCGCGGTAGAGGCCGCCCTTGTCGCCGAAGTGCCGGTAGAGGATGGGCTTGGTGATCCCGGCCTCCGCCGCGATGGCGTTCATCGAGGCGCCCGGCCCGTCCCTGAGCACCACGCGGTCGGCGGCCTCCAGCAGCTCGCGGCGGCGGTTCTCGGCCGCTGACCGTTGCCGTTCGGCCCGTCGTGTGGTCTCCATGTCGCCCTCTCCCCGCCCCCGCCGTTCCCGTGCGTCGTGCCTGCGCAACGTAACACCCCACCCCGCGGGGCGCGGATCGGCACCCGTCCGGTTGACACGGGCTACTTACCGGTAACAGACTTCTGTTACCGCAAGTAACCATTGATTTCAGGGCAATACCTGGAGGGGCAACATGGCCGAGTTCACGCTCGAACTCAACGACGACCAGAAGCAGGTACGCGACTGGCTCCACGGCTTCGCCGCCGACGTGATCCGCCCGGCGGCCTCGGAGTGGGACGAGCGTGAGGAGACCCCCTGGCCGATCATCCAGGAGGCGGCCAAGGTCGGCATCTACTCCCTCGACTTCTACGCCCAGCAGTTCTTCGACCCCACCGGGCTCGGCATCCCGATGGCGATGGAGGAGCTGTTCTGGGGCGACGCGGGCATCGCCCTGTCGATCGTCGGTACGGGCCTGGCGGCCGTGGGCGTCCTCGCCAACGGCACCGAGGAGCAGATCGGCACCTGGATCCCGCAGATGTACGGCGACGCCGACGACGTCAAGGTCGCTGCGTTCTGCTCCTCCGAACCGGACGCCGGTTCCGACGTCGCCTCGATGCGCACCCGCGCGGTGTACGACCGGGCGAAGGACGAGTGGGTGCTGAACGGCACCAAGACCTGGGCGACCAACGGCGGCATAGCCAACGTGCACGTCGTCGTCGCCGTGGTCGACCCCGAGCTCGGCTCCAAGGGGCACGCCTCGTTCATCGTGCCGCCGAACACCCCCGGCCTCTCCCAGGGCCAGAAGTTCAAGAAGCACGGCATCCGCGCCTCGCACACCGCCGAGGTGGTCCTGGAGGACGTGCGCGTCCCCGGGCACTGCCTGCTCGGCGGCAAGGAGAAGCTCGACCAGCGGCTGGCCAGGGCCCGGGAGCGCGCCGCGTCCGGCGGCGAGCGGGTGAAGAACGCGGCGATGGCCACGTTCGAGGCGTCCCGCCCCTCTGTCGGCGCCATGGCGGTCGGCACCGCCCGCGCCGCCTACGAGGTGGCACTGGACTACGCGAAGACCCGCACCCAGTTCGGCCGGCCGATCATCGACAACCAGGGCGTCGCCTTCCAGCTCGCGGACATGCGCACGCAGATCGACGCGGCCCGGCTGCTGGTCTGGCGGGCGTCCTGGATGGCCGCCACCGGCAAGCCGTTCACCTCGGCCGAGGGCTCCATGTCCAAGCTCTACGCGAGCGAGACGGCCAAGAAGGTCACCGCACAGGCCGTCCAGATCCTCGGTGGCAACGGCTTCACCCGCGAGTACCCGGTGGAGCGGATGCACCGGGACGCGGCGATCTACACCATCTTCGAGGGCACGAGCGAGATCCAGCGCCTGGTGATCGCCCGCACCCTCTCCGGCATGCAGATCCGCTGACGCGGCGCGCGGGCCCGCGGGAGGTGCGGGCCCGCGCGGAGCCGGCCGTCAGACGGGCAGCTGGGCCTCGATGGCGGCCACCAGCTCCGCGGCCTCCGGGTCCGTGCCCGGACGCAGCCGCGCGACGGGCTCGCCCGTCGGCGAGATGAGGAACTTCTCGAAGTTCCACTGCACATCGCCCGCCTCGCCGTCCGCGTCCGCCAGCGCGGTCAGCTCGGCGTAGAGCGGGTGGCGTCCCTCGCCGTTCACCTCGGTCTTCTCCAGCAACGGGAAGGTGACCCCGTACGTCGTCGAGCAGAAGGTCCCGATCTCCTCCGGACTCCCGGGCTCCTGGCCGGCGAACTGGTTGCACGGCACGCCCAGCACGGTGAAGCCCCGGTCCGCGTACGACTTCTGCAGCCGTTCCAGGCCCGCGTACTGCGGAGTGAGCCCGCACTGGGACGCGACGTTCACCAACAGGACCGCGCGGCCGCGGTATTCGGCGAGCGAGGTGGGCTCGCCGGAGAGGGTGCGCAGGGGGATGTCGTACAGAGTCATGCGGCGCTCCTTGTGAGGGTGGCTTCCAACAGCCATTGTCCTGCCCGCCGGTTGATCGACACGAACTCGAACGCCGGGTCGCCCGGGGTGCTCACCCATGAACCCCTCGCGTCGAGCGCCGCCGGGAAGTCGCAGAGCAGACGCCCGCCTGGGAGGATCGTGCCGTGGACCCCGCAGAACCCCTCTTCGAACCAGGCGCCGAGCCCGCGGCCGAGGACGGCACAGCCGACCGGACACCCCGCCGACGGACGGTGCGCTGCCGCCTGTGCGGCCGCCCCCTCACGGGGACGGAGTCGCGCCGTGCCGGCCTCGGCCCCTCCTGCGACGCCAAACTGCACCCCGCGCCCCCGGACATCCGCACCCGCCGCCATGAGGTCGAGCAGGACCCGTTGCCCGGCGTCTGAAGCGGTACGGCTACGAGCCGAGGGCCCGGAACAGCCCCTCCTGCACCACGGACACCAGCAGGTTGCCCGCGCGGTCGTAGATCCGGCCGCGCGCCAGCCCCCGACCACCGGTCGCGATCGGCGACTCCTGGTCGTAGAGGAACCACTCGTCCGCCCGGAACGGCCGGTGGAACCACATCGCGTGGTCCAACGACGCCATGTCGAAGCCGCGCGGACCCCACAGCGGTTCCACCGGGAGCCGGACCGCGTCGAGCAGCGTCATGTCACTGGCGTACGTCAACGCGCAGGTGTGCACCAGCGGATCGTCGCCCAGCGGCCCGACCGCGCGCATCCACACCGCGCTGCGCGGGTCGGCCCCCTTCACCTCGTCCCGCGTCCAGCGCAGCCGGTCGACGTACCGGATGTCGAACGGCTGGCGGCGGGCCATCCGCTCCAGCGCTTCCGGCAGCTCCCCGAGATGCGCCCGCACCTCCTCGGCGACCGTCGGCAGCTCCTCCGGGCCGGGAACCTCCCGGGCGGGCGGCAGCTGATGCTCGAAACCGGCCTCTTCCGGACGGTGGAACGACGCCGTCAGGCTGAAGATCGTCCGGCCCTGCTGAACGGCCGTGACCCGGCGGGTGGTGAACGACCGGCCGTCCCGGATGCGCTCCACCTGGTAGACGATCGGCACCCCCGGGCGTCCCGGACGCAGGAAGTACGCGTGCAGCGAATGCACCGGCCGGTCCCCGTCCGTGGTCCGCCCCGCCGCGACCAGCGCCTGCCCGGCGACCTGGCCGCCGAACACCCGTTGCAGCGACTCGTGGGGGCTGCGCCCCCGGAAGATGTCGACCTCGATCCGTTCCAGGTCGAGCAGGTCGACCAGACGTTCGGCGGGGTTCGTCATGCGGTTCGTCTCCACTCTCGCAGCGGCGCGGCCCTCAGGGCGTACGCCCTCACAACTGACCGACGGAGGTGACGCGGACGACCGCGCGCCCCTCCTCGTCGGAGGCGGCCAGATCGATCTCCGCGCCGATACCCCAGTCGTGGTCGCCGTTCGGGTCGGCGAACGTCTGCCGGACCCGCCACACTCCGTGCGCGGGATCCTCCTCGATCCTCAGCAGCTTCGGGCCGCGCGCGTCCGGGCCTGTGCCAAGGTCGTCGTACTCGTCCCAGTAGGCGTCCATCGCCTCGCCCCACGCGTCCTCGTCCCAGCCCGACTCGCCGTCCAGCTCGCCCAGTTCGGCGACCTGGTCCAGCGCGGCCAGCTCGACCCGGCGGAACATCGCGTTGCGCACCAGCACCCGGAACGCGCGGGCGTTGGCCGTGACCGGCTTCACCTCGTCGGCCTTCTCCTGCGCCTCCTCGGCGGTCTCCAGCTCCGGGTTGGCGAGCTGCTCCCACTCGTCGAGCAGACTGGAGTCCACCTGGCGGACCATCTCGCCGAGCCAGGCGATCAGGTCCTGGAGGTCCTCGGACTTGAGGTCGTCCGGGACGGTGTGCTCCAGCGCCTTGTACGCGCTCGCCAGGTAGCGCAGCACGATGCCCTCGGTGCGGGCCAGCTCGTAGTGGGAGGTGAACTCCGTGAACGTCATGGCGCGTTCGTACATGTCGCGGATCACGGACTTCGGCGACACCGGGTGGTCGCCCACCCACGGGTGGCTCCTGCGGTACACGTCGTACGCGTGCCACAGCAGCTCGCTCAGCGGCTTCGGGTACGTGACCTCCTGGAGCAGCTCCATCCGCTCCTCGTACTCGACGCCGTCGGCCTTCATCCGCCCGACCGCCTCGCCGCGCGCCTTGTTCTGCTGCGCGGCGAGGATCTGACGCGGGTCGTCCAGCGTCGACTCGACGACGGAGACCATGTCCAGGGCGTACGAAGGGGAGTCGGGGTCCAGCAGGTCGAACGCGGCGAGCGCGAAGGTGGACAGCGGCTGGTTGAGCGCGAAGTCCTGCTGGAGGTCGACGGTGAGCCGGACGATCCTGCCCTCCACGTCCGGCTCGTCGAGCCGCTCCACCACACCGCCGTCCAGCAGCGAGCGGTAGATCGCGATGGCCCGGCGGATGTGGCGCAGCTGCGCCTTGCGCGGCTCGTGGTTGTCCTCCAGCAGGCGCCGCATCGCCTCGAAGGCGTCGCCGGGGCGCGCGATCACGGACAGCAGCATCGTGTGCGTCACCTTGAAGCGGGAGGTGAGCGGCTCCGGATCGGACTGGATCAGCTTGTCGAAGGTGGTCTCCGACCAGGCGACGAAGCCCTCCGGGGCCTTCTTGCGGACCACCTTGCGCTTCTTTTTCGGGTCGTCGCCCGCCTTCCTGACCGCCTTCTCGTTCTCGATGACGTGCTCGGGCGCCTGTGCCACGACGAAGCCCGCCGTGTCGAAACCGGCCCGCCCGGCCCGGCCCGCGATCTGGTGGAACTCCCGGGCGCGCAGCGTGCGCACACGGGTGCCGTCGTACTTGGTGAGCGCCGTGAACAGCACCGTACGGATGGGGACGTTGACGCCGACGCCGAGCGTGTCCGTGCCGCAGATCACCTTCAGCAGACCGGCCTGGGCGAGCTTCTCCACCAGGCGCCGGTACTTCGGCAGCATGCCCGCGTGGTGCACCCCGATGCCGTGCCGCACGTAGCGCGACAGGTTCCGGCCGAACTTGGTGGTGAAGCGGAAGTTGCCGATCAGATCGGCGATCTTCTCCTTCTCCTCCTTCGTGCACATGTTGATGCTCATCAGCGACTGCGCCCGCTCGACGGCCGCGGCCTGGGTGAAGTGCACGATGTAGACGGGAGCCTGCCGGGTGTCCAGGAGCTCGGTGAGGGTCTCGGTGATCGGGGTCAGCCGGTACTCGTAGCTGAGCGGCACCGGCCGGGTGGCGGAGCGGATCACGGACGTGGGACGGCCGGTACGGCGGGTCAGGTCCTCCTCGAACATCCTGACGTCGCCGAGCGTGGCCGACATCAGGACGAACTGGGCCTGCGGCAGCTCCAGCAGCGGGATCTGCCACGCCCAGCCGCGGTCCGGCTCGGCGTAGAAGTGGAACTCGTCCATCACGACCTGGCCGATGTCCGCGTACTTCCCGTCACGCAGCGCGATGGACGCCAGCACCTCGGCCGTGCAGCAGATCACCGGGGCGTCGGCGTTGACCGAGGCGTCGCCGGTGAGCATGCCCACGTTCTCCGTGCCGAACAGCTTGCAGAGGTCGAAGAACTTCTCCGAGACCAGGGCCTTGATCGGCGCGGTGTAGAAGGTGACCTTGTCCTGGGCCAGCGCCGTGAAGTGCGCACCGGCCGCGACCAGGCTCTTCCCGGAGCCGGTCGGGGTGGAGAGGATCACGTTCGCCCCGGACACGACCTCGATCAGCGCCTCCTCCTGAGCCGGATAGAGGGAGATGCCCCGGGTCTCGGTCCATGACGAGAAAGCCTCGAAGAGGGCGTCGGGGTCGTCGGTCGGGGGCAGCTGATCGATAAGGGTCACGCCCCCATCTTGCCTGCCTTCCGCCCGGATGAGGGAACCGGACGACTGTATGAAGATCACGGACGATACGCTTTCCCACTCAACTCGGCCGCGCCGCAGCGGTCGTGGCGGCGACACGGAACTGGGGGCGGGAAGCACCATGATGGGACCGGCACACTCACTGTCCGGGGCGGCGGCCTGGCTGGGGGTGGGCGCGGCGGTCTCGGCGACGGACCACGCGATGCCGTGGCCGGTGCTCGTCGTAGGGGCGTTGATCACGGCCGGGGCGGCGCTCGCCCCGGACCTCGACCACAAGTCCGCGACGATCTCCCGCTCCTTCGGGCCGGTCTCCCGGTGGCTCTGCGAGGTCGTCGACACGCTCTCGCACGCCGTGTACAAGGCCACCCGGGGCTCCGGCGACCCGCGCAGGAACGGCGGTCACCGGACCCTGACCCACACCTGGCTCTGGGCGGTCCTGGTCGGTGGCGGGGCCTCCGTCGCGGCGATCACCGGCGGCCGGTGGGCGGTCCTCGGGATCCTCTTCGTCCACCTGGTGCTGGCCGTCGAAGGGCTGCTGTGGCGGGCCGCCCGGATGTCCAGCGACGTGCTGGTGTGGCTGCTCGGCGCGACCAGCGCCTGGATCCTGGCGGGCGTGCTGGACCAGCCGGGGAACGGATCGGACTGGCTGTTCACCGCCCCCGGCCAGGAGTACCTGTGGCTCGGGCTGCCGATCGTCCTCGGCGCCCTCGTCCACGACATCGGCGACGCGCTGACCGTGTCGGGCTGCCCGATCCTGTGGCCGATACCGGTGGGCCGCAAGCGCTGGTACCCGGTCGGACCGCCGAAGGCCATGCGGTTCAGGGCCGGCAGCTGGGTCGAGCTGAAGGTGCTGATGCCGGTGTTCACGGTGCTCGGCGGGCTGGGCGGGGCGGCCGCGCTGAACGTCTTCTGATCCGCGCCGCGCGCCCCGGCCGCGGCGGTCGGGGCGCGCGAGGGACGGGCCGGGCCCGGCGCCTCAGCCGTGCCAGGACCGCCACAGCGCCGCGTACGCGCCGTCCGCCGCCACCAGCGCGGCATGGCTGCCCAGCTCGCTGATCCGGCCGTTCTCCACCACCGCGATCACGTCCGCGTCGTGCGCGGTGTGCAGCCGGTGGGCGATCGCCACGACCGTACGGCCCTCCAGAACCCGGGCCAGTGACCGCTCCAGGTGCCGGGCGGCCCGCGGATCCAGCAACGACGTGGCCTCGTCCAGCACCAGCGTGTGCGGATCGGCCAGGACCAGCCGGGCCAGGGCGATCTGCTGGGCCTGGGCCGGGGTCAGCGCCAGACCGCCGGAACCGACCTCGGTGTCCAGCCCCTTCTCCAGGGCCCTCGCCCAGCCGTCCGCGTCGACCGCCGCGAGCGACGCCCACAGCTCCGCGTCCTCGGCACCCGCCCGCGCCAGCAGCAGATTGTCCCGCAGCGACCCGACGAACACGTGGTGCTCCTGATTGACCAGCGCCACATGGGTCCGTACGTCTTCCGCCCTCATCCGCGACAACCGCGCGCCGCCCAGCGTGACCTCACCCGTGCGCGGGGAGTAGATCCCGGCCAGCAGCCGGCCCAGGGTGGACTTGCCCGCCCCGGACGGACCGACCAGCGCCAGGCGCGTGCCCGACGGCACGTCCAGGGACACCCGGTGCAGGACGTCCAGCCCGGCACGGTAGCCGAAGCGCACCTCGTCGGCCCGCACGTCCCGGCCGTCCGGGAGGACCCCGGCGTCGCCCGTGTCCGGCTCGATGTCCCGGACACCGACCAGCCGCGCCAGCGACACCTGCGCCACCTGCAGCTCGTCGTACCAGCGCAGGATCAGTCCGATCGGGTCCACCATCATCTGCGCCAGCAGCGCACCCGTCGTCAGCTGGCCGACGGTCAGCCAGCCCTCCAGCACGAACCAGCCGCCGAGCATCAGCACCGCACCGAGGATCAGCACATAGGTGACGTTGATGACGGGGAACAGCACGGAACGCAGGAACAGCGTGTACCTCTCCCACGCGGTCCACTGCCCGACGCGGGTGTCCGACAGGGCCACCCGGCGCGCCCCCAGACGGTGGGCCTCCACGGTCCGCCCGGCGTCCACCGTCTCCGCGAGGACCGCCGCCACCGCCGCGTATCCGGCGGCCTCCGAACGGTACGCGGAAGGCGCCCGCCGGAAGTACCAGCGGCAGCCCAGGACCAGCAGCGGCAGCGCGACCAGGACCGAGAGCGCCAGCGGAGGGGCCGTCGCGGTGAGCGCGGCGATCAGCAGCCCGGCCCACACCACGCCGATCGTCAGCTGCGGCACGGCCTCGCGCATCGCCTCGGCCAGCCGGTCGATGTCCGTGGTGATCCGGGACAGGAGATCGCCCGTACCCGCGCGCTCCAGCACACCCGGTGGCAGTCGCACCGACCGCACGAGGAAGTCCTCGCGCAGATCGGCGAGCATCTCCTCACCGAGCATCGCGCTGCGCAGCCGCATCAGCCGGGTGAACACCGTCTGCACGACGAGCGCCAGCGCGAACACCGCGACCGTGCGCTCCAGACGCAGGTCACCGACGCCGTCGGCGAGGTCCTGGACCAGCCCGCCCAGCAGGTACGGGCCGACGACCGAGGCGATCACCGCGACGGCGTTGAACGAGACGAGCAGCGCGAACGGCCCGCGATGGCGCCGCAGCAGCTCCCGTACGTAGCTCCGCACCGTGGCGGGGGTGCCCACCGGCAGGGTCGTCGCCGACTCGGGCGCCGCCGGGTCGTGGGAGGGTTTCGCGACGCCGATCATGCCCGCTCCTCGATTTCCTCGTCGGCTTCGTGCGGGCCCCGGGCGCCCCGGTCCGCGATCTCCTCGTCCGTCTCGCGCGTGACCACCGCCCGGTAGCGCGGTTCCGTGTGCAGCAGTTCACGGTGCGTTCCGGCCGCGACGACCGTGCCCCGGCGCACCAGTGCCACCCGGTCCGCCGCGTCGAGCAGCAGCGGCGAGGAGGCGAGTACGACGGTGGTGCGTCCCCGGCGCACCTCCTTGATCCCGGTGGCGACCCCGGCCTCCGTGTGGGAGTCGACGGCCGAGGTCGGCTCGTCGAGGACCAGCACCTCCGGATCCGTCACCAGGGAACGCGCCAGGGCGAGCCGCTGGCGCTGCCCGCCCGAGAGCGAACGGCCGCGCTCGGTGATGCGGGCCGTCATCGGGTCGCCGTCCGAGGCGGTGGGCGCCTGCGCCAGCGCGTCCAGCACATCGCCGCACCGGGCGGCCGACAACGCCTCGTCGGCGGGCACCCGCCCGGACGAAGGGACGTCCAGCAGCTCGCGCAGGGTGCCGGAGAGCAGCACCGGATCCTTGTCCTGGACCAGTACGGCGGTCCGGGCCGCGTCCAGCGGGAGTTCGTCCAGGGCCACGCCCCCGAGGAGGACGGACGGCGGCTGCGGCCCGGTCGCGGCACCGGCCCCCCTACGTTCCGGCGCGCCCTCGTCCGGGCCCTGGTCCGGGCCGGTGCCGGTCGCGGTGTCCGCGCCCGTTCCCGCAGGGGCGTGGCCACCGAGCCGTTCGGCCAGGCGGCCCGCCTCGTCCGGGTCGCCGCAGACCACCGCGGTGAGCAGACCGGCCGGTGCCAGCAGCCCGGTGACCGGGTCGTACAGGTCGCCGAAGGGCGCGGTCGCGGCAGCCGGGGAGCCAGTGGCCGCGGGCGGGTCGGTGCGGCGCAGCGAGAGCACCCGCACCGCGCGGCGGGCGGAGGGCCGGGAGAAGGAGTACGCCATCGCGATCTCCTCGACGCGGCGGAGCGGGAACAGCATCAGCGCCGCCGCGCTGTACACCGTGACCAGCTGCCCGACCTCGATCCGGCCGTCGCGGGCCAGCGCCGCCCCGTACCCGACCAGCGAGACCAGCAGCAGCCCCGGAAGCAGCACCTGGACCGCCGAGATCAGCGACCACATCCGCGCGCTGTGCACCGCCGCCCGGCGGACCTCCTGCGAGGCGTGGCGGTAGCGGCCGAGGAACAGCTCCTCGCCCCCGATCCCGCGCAGCACCCGAAGCCCGGCGACGGTGTCCGAGGCCAGTTCGGTCGCCCGTCCCGCCTTCTCGCGCTGGAGATCGGCGCGCCGGGCGGCCCGGGGGAGCAGCGGCAGCACGGCCAGGGCCAGCAGCGGCACGGCGAGCGTCACCAGCATGCCCAGTGAGGGCAGGTAGACGACGAGCGCCGTGCAGATCAGCACGATCGCGGCGACGGCCGCGACGAAGCGGGAGAGTGCCTCGACGAACCAGCCGATCTTCTCGACGTCGCCGGTGGACACGGCGACGACCTCGCCCGCGGCGACGCGGCGGGTCAGTGCCGAACCCAGCTCCGCGGTCTTGCGTGCCAGCAGTTGCTGGACGCGCGCGGCGGCGGTGATCCAGTTGGTGACGGCGGTCCGGTGGAGCATGGTGTCGCCCAGCGCGATCAGCACGCCCAGGACGGCGAACAGGGCGCCCGCCCAAGCGAGCCGGGCGCCGGAACGGTCGACGGCCGCCTGCACGGCGAAACCGACCGCGGGCGAGAACCCGGCCAGCGCGCACTGGTGGAGCAGCCCCCACCCCATCGCCTTGAGCTGGCCGCAGAGTTGATTGCGCCCCAGCCAGAGCAGGAATCGCGGGCCCGAGCGGACGTCGGGAACGCCGGGATCCGAGTACGGAAGATCGCGAATCTTCATGAGGTCCCAGGGGTCGGTGTGCCGGACGGCTCGGAGAAAGCCGCAAACCCGCCCCAGGTTGTCCCCGCCCGGCGGCCGGAGCAATCGAATTTTCCCCGGGGGAGTCGTTTTGGACATGCCCCGGCCGCCGTACCGGTGGCGGAGAAGGGCCGCGGAGCCGGGCCCCGCAGCCTGCCTACCGACCGTCAGATCCCCTCCGGCTTCTCCGAATCCATGCCGGGACGGGCCTTCTTCCACTCACCGCGCGTGAAGTCCGGGATCTGCTGCGGCGCGCCCTTCGCCTTGATGGACAGATGGCTCAACGGCACGGGTGCCGTCCAGGTCGCCGCGTCGTACACGTCGAAGTCCGGGACGAGGCCGAGCTGCATGCACTGCATCAGCCGGAACACCAGCATGTAGTCCATTCCGCCGTGTCCGCCCGGCGGGTTGGCGTGCTCCTTCCAGAGCCAGTGGTCCCACTGGGCGTACCGGGAGAAGTCGCCCCAGGCGTCGTTCGTGTGGTCGGGCTCGATGTAGATGCGGGCCGGGTAGTCCTCGAAGACGCCCTTCGTCCCGCCGAGACTGTTGATCCGCGAGTACGGGTGCGGGGTCGACACGTCGTGTTCCAGCCGGATGACCCGGCCCTTGGCGGTCTGGACGAGACTGATCGTACGGTCGGACTCGATGTAGGTCTCCTTCCAGCTCGGGTCGCCGGGCGGCATGTTGTTCCTGCGGTACTCGGCGAGTCCCAGCGACGGGGAGCCGACGCTGGTGATGCTGACCGCACGGTCGCCGCGGTTGATGTCCATGTAGTTGGCGACCGGACCGAAGCCGTGGTTGGGGTAGAGGTCCCCGCGCAGCCGGGTGTGCCACAGTCTGCGCCACGGGCCCTCGTAGTACTCCGGATCGAACATCAGGCCACGCAGGTCGTGGTTGTACGCGCCCGCGCCGTGCAGCAGATCGCCGAAGAGCCCGGCGTGCGCCATGCGCAGCACACGCATCTCGTTGCGGCCGTAACAGCAGTTCTCCAACTGCATGCAGTGACGCCTGGTGCGCTCGGAGAGGTCGACCAACTCCCAGAGCTCGTCCAGCCGGAGCGCGATCGGGCACTCCACGCCGACGTGCTTGCCGTTCAGCAGGGCGGTCCTCGCCATCTCGAAATGGAAGTCCCAGGGCGTCGCCACGTAGACGAAGTCGATGTCCCCGCGCCGGCAGAGGTTCTCGTAGTCGTTCTCGCCGTTGGTGTAGACGGCGGGCGACGGCTGTCCCGCCGCGGTCACCTTCGCCGCCGCTCGCTCGGCCTTGGCCCTGACCGGGTCGCAGACGGCGACGACCCGTACGCCTTCCAGGGCGAGGAAGAGGTCGATCATGCTGCCACCGCGGTTGCCGAGCCCGACCAGCCCGACCCGGACGGTGGAGCGCCGGTCGAACGGAACCCCCACCATGGTGCGCCCCCGGCGCCGCGGCGCGGACGCCTGCTCCGCGCCGGCCGAGTGCGGGCCCGGGACGGGGGCGGCGGACGCGGTCCCGGTGCCGAGACCGCCGAGCGCGAGCCCGGCACCGGCCACCGAGGCGGTCGTCCACAGGACCGAGCGGCGGCTCATCGGGCCCGGGTCGCCGCTCTCCGCGCCGTGGTGCCGGGGGGTTCCGTGCTGCGTGGCGTCGTGCTGCGTACCGTCGTCGTGCTGTGCTGCGTCGTTCATCGATCCTCCAGAAGGGGGGTCTGACGTGCGCGGCCGGTGAATGAACCTCGTGGAGGACCTTGGTCGTCGAGTCCGTCGACGCGCAAGGGGAACGATTGGATTCCTGATCCCAAACCATGGACTTTCGTGAACCACGGGCCTCGTGCGCGTGCGAAAGCCGGGTGGGTCCGGTCATGACCGGACCCACCCGGCGGGTGAGGACGTCGGCGGGCCGTCGGACGACCGGCCGTGAGGCGGTCGCCGGGTGGCCCCGCGCGGGTCAGCGCACGACCGCTCCCGGCCGCGTCGCCCGTTCCAGCTCCATCAGCACGGAGTAGTACGAGTGGCCCGTGGCCCGGTCCATGCCGATCTCGCACATGCGGTTGGCGGAGAGGTAGGCGTCGTAGTCACGGGTGTTCACCTCCGCCGCCTCCTTGGCCGTGGCCGACTCCGTCAACTCCTTGTGCAGCATGCCGCGGTCGCCCGCGAAGGCGCAGCATCCGGCGTCGTCGGGGATCACGACCTCCTCCGCGCAGGCCTCCGCGACCGTGCGCAACTGCTCCACATCGCCCAGATGCTGCATGGAGCACGTCGGGTGCAGCACCGCCGAATCGACCTTGCGGAGCACCGTCAGCCCGGGGAGCAGTTCGTCGGCCGCCCAGACCAGGGAGTCGACGATGGTCAGCTCCCGGTGCAGCTCCCTGTTGTCGTCGGTGAGGTACGGCACCACCTCGTGGGCGATGCCCAGGGTGCACGACGAGGCGTCGACGACCAGGGGGAGCCTGCCGCCGGCCGTCCAGCCCCAGGCCGCTTCCACGATGCGGTTGGCCATCACGGTGTTGCCCTCGTCGTACCCCTTCGAGTGCCAGATCGTCGCGCAGCAGGTGCCCGCGACATCGTCCGGGATCCACACCGGCTTCCCGGCGCGGGCGGAAACGGCGACGACGGCCTGTGGCAGGGACGGGCCGCGATGGCCCTCCGGGCCGCCGAAGATGCGGTTCACACACGCCGGGTAGTAGACGGCCTTCGCCCCGACGCGGGAGGTGCGGGGGAGCTTCCGGGCGGCGGCGCCCGGGGTCTCGGGAAGCCACTCGGGCATCAGGTCGGGGCGTACGGCCTTGCGGGCGAGCCCGGTGATGGTCTCCAGCGGTCCGTCGCCGATGCGGTCGCCGATCCGGTCGGCCGCGGCGACCGCGAGACGTGCCGCCGCCTCCACCGCCTTGAAGTTCTTGGCGGTGAGCGCCGCGATCCGCTCCTCGCGCGGCGAGTGCCGACGGTGGCGGAAGTCCTTCATCATGGCGCCCGTGTCGATGCCGACCGGGCAGGCCAGCTTGCACGTCGAGTCGCCCGCGCAGGTGTCGACGGCGTCGTAGCCGTACGCGTCCAGCAGCCGCGACTCCACCGGCGAGCCGCCCGTCTGCCGCATCATCTCCCGGCGCAGCACGATGCGCTGGCGCGGGGACGTGGTCAGGTCGTGGCTGGGACAGGTGGGTTCGCAGAAGCCGCACTCGATGCAGGGGTCCGCGATCAGTTCCACCTTGGGGATGGTCTTCAGGCCGCGCAGATGGGCCCTGGGGTCGCGGTCGAGCACGATGCGCGGGGCCAGTACCCCGTCCGGGTCGATGACCTGCTTCGTGCGCCACATCAGCTCGGTGGCCTTCGGGCCCCACTCCAGTTCCAGGAACGGGGCGATGTTGCGGCCGGTGGCGTGCTCGGCCTTCAGGGAGCCGTCGAAGCGTTCCACCGTCAGTCGGCAGAAGTCGTCCATGAACGCGGCATAGCGCTCGACGTCGGACGGCTTCGCCGCGTCGAAGGCGAGCAGGAAGTGGAGGTTGCCGTGCGCCGCGTGCCCGGCGACGGCGGCGTCGAAACCATGTTCCGCCTGGAGCGCGAGCAGGGCCTCGCAGGCATCGGCCAGCCGGGAGGGAGGCACCGCGAAGTCTTCCGTGATCAGCGTCGTCCCCGAGGGCCGCGATCCGCCGACCGCGGTGACGAACGCCTTGCGGGCCTTCCAGTAGCCCGAGATGACCTGGGCGTCACGGGTGAACTCATTGGTCACCGAGGCCACCGGCGCGACCAGGTCGAGCCTCTCGACGACGGACGCGGCGGCCCGCTCGTACGCCTCCTGTCCCGCTTCGTCGGGGGCCCGGAACTCCACCAGCAGCGCCGTGGTCTCCTTCGGCAGCCCGGCCCAGTCGGCGGGCACGCCCTGGACGCTCACCGACGCGCGCAGCGTGTTGCCGTCCATCAGCTCGACGGCGATCGCCCCCGCCGCGTTGAAGTGCGGCACGGCCGCCGCCGCCGCGGTCAGGGAGGGGAAGAACAGCAGACCGGTGGAGACGCGTCGGTCCAGCGGAAGCGTGTCGAAGACGACCTCGGAGATGAAGCCGAAGGTGCCCTCGGAGCCGACCATCAGCCCCCGCAGGATCTCGACGGGCGTCGACCCGTCCAGGAAGGCGTCGAGGCGGTAGCCGTTGGTGTTCTTGATCTCGTACTTGGCCCGGATGCGCGCGGTCAGCTCGGCGTCCGCCTCGATCTCCGCCTTCAGCGCCAGCAGTTCCTCGCAGAGCCGGGGCTCGGCCCGGGCCAGGTCCTCGTCCGCCGAGGGGGCGCCCGTGTCGACGACCGTGCCGCTCGGCAGGACGAACGTGAGGGAGGAGACGGTGCGGTACGAATTGCGGGTCGTGCCCGCGGTCATGCCCGAGGCGTTGTTGGCGACGACTCCGCCGACCGTGCAGGCGATGGCACTGGCCGGGTCGGGGCCGAGCAGCCGGCCGTGGCGGGCGAGCGTGGCGTTGGCCCGCACGATCGTCGTCCCGGGCCGGACACGGGCGCGTGCGCCGCCGTCCAGCACCTCGATGCCCGCCCAGTGGTGGCGCACGTCGACCAGGATGTCCTCGCCCTGCGACTGGCCGTTCAGGCTGGTGCCCGCCGCGCGGAAGACGACCTCGCGGCCGTTGTCGTGCGCGTACGAAAGGATCGCCGCGACGTCGGCGATGTCCTCCGGGACCACGACGACCTGCGGCACGAACCGGTAGGGGCTGGCGTCGGAGGCGTACTTCACCAGGTCGGAGACCTTCCACAGCACCTTCTCGGCCCCCAGCAGGCCGATCAGCGCGCTGCGCAGCGGTTCGGGCGTGCCCGGGGACCGCCGGTCGGGGACCCGGTCCGGGGACGGCGTGCGCACCGCGTCGGGACGGAGTGCTTCGGGCTTCGGCTCCAGCAGCGGCATGTCGGGCTCTCCTCGGCGGTTCTGTTCTGTTCGTTCGGTACGTCCGGCCGGTGTGCCGGGCACGGACCGGCCGGACGCGCGTTCCCACAGGTTTAGCAGTGGCGCTCCGGCATGCCGTTGACCAGGGCGGACAACAGCCCGCCCAGCACCTCGCGCTGATCGATGGTCAATGGGGCCAGGATCTCCTCCGCGGCGGCCCGGCGCGCGTCGCGCAGTGACCGGAGGGTGGCGAGGCCCTCCTCGGTGATCTCGATCCGGATCACCCGGCGGTTGTCCGGGTCGGGGGCGCGGCGCACCCGGCCGCTCGCCTCCAGGCCGTCGACCAGACTCGTCACGGCGCGCGGGACGACGTCCAGCCGCTGGGCCAGGTCCGCCATCCGGGGCGGCCCGTCGTAATGGGCCACGATGCGCAGCAGCCGGAACTGGGCGGGAGTGATGCCGATCGGCTCCAGCTGGCGGCTCTGGATCCGCTGGAGCCTGCGGGTCACCCGCAGCAACTGCTCGGCGAGTACGCCGTCTGCGTCGGAGGAGTCCATGGCGGAATAATATCAGGACCACATTCATTGTGAGTGAAGGTAACAATGAGCTAAGCTCTCGAAATGCCGGATGCCCGGCCCTTGGCCCGGACCCGAACCGCTCCGGGGCCGGATGCCGGACCGGCCGGACCCGGGTCCCCACGACCCCGCACCGTCGAAGGAGCCCATGAAACCCGACGAAATCAACTGGACGCCCCCGCCCCGGGACGGAGAACACCCGCCCGCCGAGGTGCGTCGCATCCTGCGCCTGTTCCGTCCCTACCGAGGCCGGCTCGCCCTGGTGGCGCTGCTCGTCGGCGCCTCGTCCCTGGTGTCGGTCGCCTCGCCGTTCCTGCTGCGCGAGATCCTGGACACCGCCATTCCGCAGGCGCGCACGGGACTGCTGTCGCTGCTCGCCCTCGGGATGATCGTGGCCGCCGTGACGAACGGGGTCCTCGGCGTCCTGCAGACGCTGATCTCCACCACGGTCGGCCAGCGCGTCATGCACGATCTGCGCACCGCGGTCTACGCCCAGCTGCAGCGCATGCCGCTCGCCTTCTTCACCCGGACGAGGACCGGCGAGGTGCAGTCCCGCATCGCCAACGACATCGGCGGCATGCAGGCGACCGTCACCTCCACCGCGACCTCGCTGGTCTCCAACCTCACCGCGGTCGTCGCCACGGTCGTCGCGATGCTGGCGCTCGACTGGCGGCTCACCCTGGTCTCGCTGCTCCTGCTGCCGGTCTTCGTGTGGATCAGCCGCAAGGTCGGCCGCGAACGCAAGAAGATCACCACCCGCCGCCAGAAGCAGATGGCCGCCATGGCCGCGACGGTCACCGAGTCGCTCTCCGTCAGCGGCATCCTGCTCGGCCGCACGATGGGCCGGGCGGACTCCCTCACCGAGGGCTTCGCCGAGGAGTCGGAGAAGCTGGTCGATCTCGAAGTGCGTTCCAGCATGGCCGGGCGGTGGCGGATGGCGACGATCGGCGTCGTCATGGCCGCCATGCCCGCCGTCATCTACTGGGCGGCGGGGCTGGCCCTGGGATCGGGCGGTCCGGCCGTCTCCATCGGCACGCTCGTCGCCTTCGTCTCGCTCCAGCAGGCGCTGTTCCGGCCGGCCGTGAGCCTGCTCTCCACCGGAGTGCAGATGCAGACGTCCCTCGCGCTCTTCCAGCGGATCTTCGAATACCTCGACCTCGACGTGGAGATCACCGAGCCCGAGCACCCCGTCCGGCTGGAGAGGATCCGCGGCGAGGTCAGCTTCGAGCACGTCGACTTCAGTTACGACGAGAAGAACGGTCCGACCCTCAGCGACATCGACGTGACCGTACCGGCGGGCGGCAGCCTGGCGATCGTCGGACCCACCGGGTCGGGCAAGTCCACCCTCGGCTGTCTGGTGCCCCGGCTCTACGACGTCACCGGCGGCCGGGTCCTGATCGACGGCGTCGACGTGCGCGAGCTCGACTTCGACACCCTGGCGCGGGCCGTGGGGGTGGTCTCCCAGGAGACGTACCTCTTCCACGCCTCGGTCGCCGACAACCTGCGCTTCGCCAAACCGGACGCGACCGACGCCGAGATCGAGGCGGCCGCCCGTGCGGCGCAGATCCACGACCACATCGCCGCACTGCCCGACGGCTACGACACCCTGGTCGGGGAGCGGGGCCACCGCTTCTCGGGCGGCGAGAAGCAGCGCCTGGCCATCGCCCGTACGATCCTTCGCGATCCGCCGGTGCTGGTGCTCGACGAGGCGACGAGCGCCCTGGACACCCGTACGGAATTCGCGGTTCAGGAAGCGATCGACGCGCTTTCCGCGGGCCGTACCACCATCACCATCGCCCACCGGCTCTCCACCGTCCGCGACGCGGACCAGATCGTCGTCCTCGACGGCGGTCGCACGATCGAACGCGGCACCCACGACGAGCTGCTCGCGCAGGACGGCCGCTATGCCGCGCTCGTCCGGCGCGACAGCCGACTGGCCCCGATGGCGACCTGATCGACGAGGCCGGGTGTGCGGCCCCGAGCGGCCTGCACACGCGGCGGCGCCGCCGCTCCCGTGGGACGGGGAGCGACGGCGCCGGGCGGAACAACGGTCAGACGAGCCAACCCACGAAGTGGACGATGCCGGCGAGCAGGTTGGTGAGGATGTTCATGAGGATTTTCTCCTTGTACATGGTGCATATGTGGGACAGCGCAGTCGCGGTCTGCAGCCCGTTGCTTGCGCACTGTAATCATCATCCGCCGCGGGGGCGCCGAGCAATGAAATGCGAAACGATCACGCGTTCCAGCGAACATCCGATCCCTTGTTCGTGTGTTCTATGAGTTGAGCTGTCTGTCGTACCGGTCGGCGGGTCCGTGGCAGGACGGCATGGATCGCGCCCGTTTCCGGGACCGAAGCCGTTTCCGGGGCCGTGCCCGTGTGGCCGACGTCGGTTGGCGGTGTCCCGAGGAGCCGCGTGATCTCGCGCACCGCGGCCCGTCCGGCCCGGTTGGCGCCGATGGTGCTGGCGGACGGCCCGTATCCGACGAGATGGACGCGCGCGTCCCTGACCGCCCGCGTGCCGTCGAGCCCGATGCCGCCGCCGGGTTCGCGCAGCCTCAGCGGCGCGAGGTGGTCGATGGCGGCCCGGAACCCGGTCGCCCAGAGGATGACGTCGGCGTCGATGGTCCGGCCGTCGTCCCAGGCGACCCCGGTCGGCGTGATCCGGTCGAACATCGGCAGCCGGTCCAGCACTCCCTCCGCGCGGGCCCGTCGCACGGCGTCGTTCAACGGAAGTCCGGTCACGCTCACCACGCTCTGCGGCGGCAGTCCGCGCCGTACCCGTTCCTCCACCAGCGCCACGGCGGCCCGGCCCCGGTCCTGGTCGAACGGTCCCTCCCGGAAGACCGGCGGCCGACGCGTCACCCAGTACGTCTCGGCCGCCACCTCGGCGATCTCCATGAGGTGCTGGGTGCCGGAGGCGCCGCCGCCGACCACCACCACCCGCCGACCGGCGAACGCGTCGGGCCCGGGGTAGTCCGCCGTGTGCAACTGCCGCCCGCGGAAGCTCTCCTGCCCGGGGTAGCGCGGCCAGAACGGTCGGTCCCAGGTGCCGGTGGCGTTGATCAGGGCGCGGGTGGCGTACGTGCCCTCGGACGTCTCGACGAGCAGTCGGCCGCCGTCGCCCTCGCGCACCGCGCCCACGTCCACCGGCCGGTGGACCCGCAGGTCGAAGGCGCGCTCGTAGGAGTCGAAGTACGCCCCGATCACCTCGGAGGAGGGCCGGTCGTCGTCGGCGCCGGTCAGCTCCATACCGGGAAGCGCGTGCATGCCGTGCACCTTGCCGTACGTCAACGAGGGCCAGCGGAACTGCCAGGCGCCACCGGGGCGCGGCGAGTGGTCCAGCACGACGAAGTCGCGTTCGGGTTCCAGGCCCGCGCGCCGCAGATGGTAGGCGCCCGACAGGCCCGCCTGTCCGGCGCCGATCACGACGACATCGACCATGTGCGCTGCGGCCACCTCAGTGTTGTTCACGCTTCTACTAACCGAGCCGACGGTGAGGATCTTCCTGCGCCGGCGCGAAAGCTCCGTTCGGTGGAACCCTGCGCGTTGCCGCGCGGAAGGCGCGTCCGTGTGCGGAAGGAGTGGACGGCGCGATCGCGCCGCTCGGGCGGCAAGATGGGAGGCATGTCATCCCCCTTCAGCACCAGCGTCCTGCGCATCACCACCGGGACGACGGAGACGGTCACCGACCTGACGCGCCACTGCGAGGAGTTCCTCGCCCGGACCGCCGCCAGGGACGGGCTGCTCAATGTGTTCGTGCCGCACGCGACCGCCGGAATCGCCGTGCTCGAAACGGGTTCCGGCAGTGACGAGGACCTGCTCGCGGCCCTGCACACCCTGCTGCCCGCCGACGACCGCTGGCAGCACCGTCACGGCTCGCCCGGGCACGGCCGCGACCACGTACTGCCCGCCCTCGTGCCCCCGCACGCGACGCTGCCGGTGATCGGCGGACGACTCGAACTGGGGACGTGGCAGTCGGTGTGCCTGGTCGACACGAACGTCGACAATCCGGAGCGTCAGGTGCGGTTGAGCTTCCTGGGCTGACCCGGGGCGACCAGGAGCGCCCTGGGTATGGCGCGGCCGGCGGACTGCCGTGGGTGCTGCGCCGGCGGCGACGGGTACCTCCCGCGATCGAGGTGCGGCCGACGGCGCTGGAGGCCGCCCGGGCGGAAGGGCACCGCAAACGGCGCTACGTCGACCGACCGGCGACCGGCCTGTTCCGTCGCCGGAGATCCTTCGTACGACCGTGTCGCCGTGCGAAGCACCTCTCTTGCACGGCGAGCGACGAGGCCGGGAGGTCGTTCTGCCTCCGGATGCACCTGGCGCACTGTTCGGCGCCCCGCCACCGCCCCGACGCGGCGAAGCCGCCCGACTCCGCCACGCGAGCCGGGGCGGGACGATCCGACGCCGAGATGCTGGGGGTCCGGAAATGTGGAATTCTCCCGTGAACTCGGTTGGCACCATGATTTACCGTGCGTCCCGTGGCCCGCTGCTGTTGCCTTTCGGGCCGGAATTCCAGCGGATTTCGGTCAGCTCCGTCGCGTATCACCGGCGGACGGGAATCCCGCGTGACGCATGTCGCGCGGGCACACCCCGAAGCGCTGCCGGAATGCCGTGCTGAGCGCGCTGGAGGAGGAGAATCCCGATGCATATGCCAGCTCGGTGATGGTCATGTGCCGGTACGCGGGCGCCCGCAGCCGGTCCCGTACCAATCGCAGCCGCTCCTCGCGGATCAGTGCGCGGGGGGTCGTCCCGGCTTTTTGCAGAGCCAGCTGCACCTGGCGCAGCGACCAGCCCAGGGCTCGCGCCATGGTGGCGCCGTTCAGGTGGGGGTCGGCAGCGTGCTCGCGGGCGTACCGGCGGACCACTTTCTCCACCTCCGTCAGGTGGCCGGGCGGGGTGGGTCGGTCGTCCCCTGCGGCGAGGATGCACAACAGCTCGACCAGGCGTTCCGACACCGCGTCGAACTGGCCGCCGGTGAGGGTGGCGCGCTCCTCGTGCAGGCCGGTCAGCATGCCGCCCACCACCCGGCCCAGGCCCGAGCGGAGGTCGAGGCCCAGGGCGAGCGGTGACGACCGGTTCAACCGCCCGTTCACCTCCTGGGCGGGAATCGACATGATGAACGCCCGCGCTGAGGCGGCCTGCAGTATCTCGAACGGTGCGTCGAAGGTGAGCAGGCACCCGGCGTCCGGCGCCAGTCGCAGTTCCTGGTCGTTCTGGCGCAGCAGCAGCTCTCCGGCGACCGGCAGCAGCAAGCGGTAGTCCTCGTCCGGGCTGTGCCGTACCTGGCTCGTGGTCCGGGTGTACTTGATCGTGTCCGACCACCACTGGACGAGCTGATAGGCGGCGGTGCGCTGGCGGATCGTTCCCGCGCGGAAGTCGTCGGTGCGTGGGTACCCGTAGCCCATCCGGCTTTGATACGACGTCACGTGCTCGCCCCAGAATTCGGCGCGCTCACGCGACGTCACGTCCCGGGTCGTGCATGAATTCACCGTGTAGGTTTCCAAGACCACCGAAACACCTTTCACCGCGGCCTGCTCGCAGTGCGCACAGCCGGAGTCGGTTCTCGCGCTCATGGCATGGGGCCCCGGTAGTGCCGCAACAGTGTAGTGGACGGCGGTGCGATCCAGGCAGTGCGTCAGAGGCGTTCGATACGCACATGTGTGCGTGGAACTCGTTGTGTTGCGCGTGGTGCCAACTTTCCTGCGCGTACGCGCAATTCCGGGCGTGCGATTCAGTCCTACGGTTGGTCGTGGACCCTGTGCGCTCGGGCGGGGCGGTCCTCGCTGACCGAGACGAGGCGCCCGCTGCCGTTCCACCCGGTGGAGGAATCCGTGGGCTTCGTGCCGGAGGCCCGAGTATCTGACTGAGGGACAAGATGGCGAACGTCGAACTGATCCAGAACCCGTGTGAGCAGCCAGCGGCATCCCGCTCCGTTCTGAGGGGTCCGGTGGTCCGTGGGGCCTGGGGACTTGTGGTGACCGCAGGGGTCTTGGGCACGAGCGCGGGAGTCTTCGGAGTCGTACCCGCGGCCGCAGAGCCTGTGTCGCGCACACTGCGGTACACCTGCTCGGTTCCGATGGCCGACGAGCGGCAAGGCACCGTGAAGATCGACTCGGACGTCCCGAAGTCGGCGACGGTCGGCATGCCCACACCGAAGTTCGTCATCCGTGCGGCGGTGCCGGTCAGCGCGGCTGACGCGCGAGAGTTGCGGAAGGCGGGCATCAAGACCATCACGGGCACGGTGGACGCGAAGGTGCATGTGACGGCGCCGGGCGTCGAGACCGACCTCGGCGTGCCGTTCCAGGTGGCCAGGACTAGCGTTCCGGCGTCCGGACCGTTCCAGGTCAAGGCGACAGGTGTCGCGCCGACGCGCACCTTTACCCGACCGGGCGGGGCGAGAATCACCGTCGGCGATCTCACCGCGCACGTCACCGCGAGCGGCGGCATCGTGACCGTCAAGCTCGACCTGCCGTGCGGGCTGGATCCTGGGCAGAACAACGTCGTGGCGTCGTTCGACGTCGCCGGGGCGGGAACGACAACCGGTCCAGCCCCGTCCGGAACGGCTGATACGGCCACCTCGCGCACTGCCGGGTCACGGAACCCGAGCGACGACGCGAGGACGGACACGACCCCGGAAGGCTCGGCCGACCCCTCCGGCGCCATGGCCGAGACCGGCAGCCGGGGCACCAGGACTCTGGTCGCGCTGGCCGCGGGGTCCGCCGTCCTGGGCGCCCTCGCCGTGGCCGCTGCCTTCCGCTCCCGCTCACGCGGCAGGTGACCAGGGGGATGTCCGACACCGCACGCCCCACGCGGTGGGGCTGGTCTGCGCTGACGGTGTCGGCGCTGGTGGTGTCGGTCGCCGTGGCCGTCCGAGCGGGAACCGGGGACGTGGACCCGGGCGGGTTGGTGGTCGGGATGGTCGGCCTGGTGCTGACGGTAGCGGGCCTGGACCAGGCCAGGTCCTCCCAGGCCCGGGAGGACACCGACGTCGCCGGGCTCGCCGACCGCCTCGCCGTCGACATCAGGAATCGCGAGGAGGAAGCCCGCCAGAGACTTCTTGGCGGCAGCGACCGCACCATCGACATCGAGTTCGCCCACCTGCCCTCCCGTGCCCACCAGGCCGCGGACGCGGCACCCCGCGGCACATTGGAGGGCGTCGCCGCCTACTACCGCGCTCTCGGGTCCGGCCGACTCGTCATCACCGGCGCGCCCGGATCCGGTAAGACGGTGCTCGCTCTCCACCTCATGCTGCTTCTGCTCGCCGACCGGACGCCGGGCGGCCCCGTTCCCGTACGGCTGTCGTTGTCCACCTTCGACCCCGGCGCGACCAAGCTCGACGACTGGCTGGCCGACCAGCTCGTCCGCGTACACCGGCTACGCCCCGCCGCGGCAGTCGCCCTCGTCAGAGCCCGTCTGGTCCTTCCGGTGCTCGACGGCCTCGACGAGATGGACGCCAGGGAGGATCCCGGGCTCGGCTCCCGCGCCGCGGCCGCCCTGGAGGCCATGAACAGCTACCTCCACGGCACCGTCAAGGGCCAGCTCGTCCTCACCTGCCGCACTGACCCGTACGCCGCTCTCGAACGCGTGGGTCTGTGGGCGCAGGACGCCTCCCTTATCAAGATCGCCCCCGTCAGCACGGCCGCGGCCGAGGCGTTCGTCACCGCCCGGGCCATCGACCCGGGCCGCTGGGCACCCGTCCTGGACGCACTCCGCGCCGACCCGGACAGCCCGCTGGCCCAGGGCCTGTCCACCCCCTGGCGGCTGACCCTCGCGCTCGCCGTTCACGACGAGCGCGACCCCGAGCAAGGCTGGGTCCGTGACCCCGCGGAGCTCCGTCGACGCGGCCTGCGAACCCCCGAGGAGGTCCGGGACCACCTGCTGGATCTGTACATCCGCGGCGCCTCCCCGACGGACGACACCGCCGCGCCCTACACGCGGCAGCAGGTGTGCGTCTGGCTGACGGTCCTCGCCCGCCACCTGCGCACCAACACCGGTGCACGCGAGGTGGCCGGACGTCGTCTGTCGAGCACCGACCTCGTGCTCCACGAATTGTGGCCGCTCACCGGCCACCGCCGCGCCCGCACCGTCCAGGTCCTCCTGACCGTCGCGGTGTGGGCCGTTGCCGACCTGCCCGCGGGCCTGCTCGACGCGTGGAGCGTGTACGTGACGAACGTGACGCTCATGGTGGCGGGCAGCCTTCTCGTGGGAATCCCGCCCTGGCCGATCCCGTCCCGGCTGGAAGGCATCACGGTCGGAACACGTGTCGGACGACGCCAGCTCCTGAACGGGCTCGTGGGCGGGCTCTTCTGGGGAGGGCTCGTCGTCGTGCTCGACATCGGGAACGTCCTCGGCCTGGCGATCGGGCTCGTGTACGGATCGGTGGTGGGACTCGTCGGAGGGGCGACCGTCGGGGCCGGACTGGCGGGCGTGCTCTCGGACGCACCCGAGATCCGCAGGCCGCACGGGCTCGCGTCGCCGCGCCGCATGGTGCGGGACGACCTGGTGACCGGGCTCGTGACCGGCCTCGTGGTCGGGCTCGCGTTCGTCCCCTTCTACTGGTTCGCCCTGAGCCCCGTCCTTGCGTTCGGGGCGGTGTTCATCTACATGGCCCTGTTCGGCCTCGGTGGCGGGCGGGTGCTCGCGCTGGTCTACAACCGCTTGTTCCGATGCGGCTACCGGGGCGCGCTCGACGTGCTGTTCAGGCCCTGGCGCGCGTTCGGACCCCTGTTCAGGACGGGTGCCGGCCCGGCACTCGGAGCGGCTGGGGTCCGCTACGTGGCTCTCCTGCTCTGTACTCGCCGCTGGTGGTCCGACCAGCCACTGCCCTGGCGCCTCGGCCGCTTCCTCGACTGGTGCTGCGACGCGGGTCTGATGCGCACCGCAGGGATCGCCTACCAGTTCCGCCACCGCGAGCTCCAGGACTTCCTCGCCCGCGACGACATCCGTTACGACCCGCCGGGCGGCCCCGTGCCCGCGTGAACCCCGGGTGGCTGGTCGGTCACAAGGGTGCCGTCCGGTGCCCGCTCAGTTCCCGCACGCACCGTGACGGACGCGTTCGCCGCCTCCCGGGAGCCTGATGCTCACCGCGAGACCGCGACGGGCCGCACCGTGCGGTGATCCACGACACGACGGAGGTCCGCCATGCCCCTGGCGGGGCTTCGTCGTGTGCGGCACAGGAGCAGCTCCGGGACCCCTGTTCGTCACCCGCTTTGCTGTGCCGTACTGCCCTGCGGCTAGTTTGTCTGCAGGACAAGTACGCAGGCCCGTGGTGCCAGAGGTGCACGGGGGACGGGAGGGCGGGAAGAGTGTCGCTGCGCGGAGGTGATCCGGTCGAGATCGGCGGCTATCCGCTCGAGGCGCGGCTCGGCTCGGGTGGCATGGGCACGGTCTTTCTGGCCCGTACGAGTTCGGGGCGACCTGTCGCCATCAAACTGATCCACCAGCAGTTCGCGGAGGACGACGAGTTCCGCATCCGTTTCCGGCAGGAGGTGGCGGCGGCGAGGCGGGTGAGCGGCGCGTTCACCGCCGCCGTGGTCGACGCTGCTCCCGAGGCCGAGCAGCCGTGGATGGCGACGACCTATATCGAGGGGCCGACGCTCGCCCAGCACATCGCCAAGGACGGCCCGCTGAACGGAGCGGAGCTGAGGAGGCTCGCCATCGGGCTGGCGGAGGCGCTGCGCGACATCCACCGGGCGGGGGTCGTCCACCGTGACCTGAAGCCCTCGAACGTCGTGCTCTCGCCCGAGGGCCCGCGCGTCATCGACTTCGGCATCTCACGCGCCGTGGACCAGCAGACGCTGACGATGACAGGCCGAGTCATCGGTACGCCGCCCTTCATGTCGCCGGAGCAGTTGCAGGCGCCGCGTGGTGTGGGGCCGCGGTCCGATGTCTTCTCGCTGGGGACGCTGCTGGTGTACTCGGCGACGGGCCGCGGGCCCTTCGATGCGGACAGCCCGTACATGACGGCCTATCAGGTGGTGCATGAGGAGCCGTCGCTGGGTGCCGTGCCGGCGGCTTTGCGCGCGGTCGTCGAGTTGTGCCTGGACAAGGAGCCCAAGGGGCGCCCCTCTGCGGACGAACTCCTCGTGCTGCTGCGGGACCTGCCGGCCGACCTCGGTGGAACCGACGCGAACGGGGTTGACGCGGGCTGCACCCGCGACATGATCACTCAGCATCACTTCGCGACGCCGGACACCCCGGCGCCGTCAGCCCCGACCACCGCCCCGGCCGGTCCCGGCGCAGGAAGCACCGGCACCCCCGTCGGCCGCCGTCTGCGTCGCCGATGGCGTCCTGTGCTCGCGGCCGCGGTCGCGGTGGCAGCGATCGGCGGGGGAGCCGCCGCACTGAAGGCGGGCGGCTTCGGGGGGAACAGCGGCGGCGACGAGGGCAACGGCGTCGCGACGCCGGGTGCCACGCTTCCGGACGGTTTCGAACCGTGGCGCAGGACCGTGCAGGGCGGTCGCGAGGACATCCCCGACGAGTTGCGTTGCGTCGCGCGCGGCGACGCGCTGTTCTGTGGGGGCGGCGGTGTCGTCGCGACCCGTATCAGGGCCATGGACGGCTCGCGGGTGTGGACGGCGAAGAGCCCGGGTGTCCCCGTCCAGGGCATGCACATGGTGGGCGCCACCGACGACACGGTGCTCGGTTACCGCTTCGCCGCCCAGGACGCCCCGCAGGATCCTCCCAGCGAGGTGGTGGCCATCGACGCCGACACCGGCCGGGAGCTGTGGTCCGTGCCGTCCGGCGCCCAGTCGAGGGCCGTCACGGGTCGGACCCAGGACGCCGTCGTGGTCGGCTCCGCCGTCGTGACGGTCGACGCCTCCAACTCCCGCTTCGAGGCCCGGGACGCGCACAGCGGTGAGGTCACCTGGACCACGTCGTTCCCCGCCGGCACGCAGTGCGCTCCCGTCCCGGTGGGCCCACAGCTCTTCGCGATGTGCGCGACGGACACGGAGATGGACGCCTTGGAGGTGCGCCACCCGATCCTGCGCACGGTTGACCGCGCCTCGGGGGCACTGGGCAGGCCCATCGCGGTCGACGGCCCCGCCATACCGATGGGCGTCACCGACGGCAGGCTCGTACTCCTCCAGGGACACATGGAGGGACCGGTGCTCGCCGGCTACGACGGGGTGGCGCGGTTCGACCCGGCCTCGCGGAAGGTCACGTACTCCCGACTGGCCAAGACGTACGCGGGGACGCCCGGCATGGCGGACGGCGCCGTCTACGTGAGCGGGCAGACCGGTCTCATCACAGCGCTCGACCCCGCGACCGGCCGGACGAAGTGGTCGCGGCAGACCGGCGTGGAGGGTGCGTCGGGTCCCGTCGCGGGAGCCGACGCGCTGTATTTCAGCTCGGCCACCGGCCGGGTGGTCGCGCTGTCGCCGCACGACGGCAAACCTCTGTGGACGACAGACCCGCAGGCCGATGGATTGACGGGCGAGCAGGGAGCAAGCCCGCGCGTGACCGTTGCGGGGCGTGCGGTGATCGTGGCCGCGGCCAAGAACACCCTCTTCGCCTTCGACACGCAGAAGCCGCCGATGTCGGGCTGACCCGGGCGGCACCGGACGTCGGCCGCCTTCCTCGCCGGGCGGACACCGCAGCGGCCCACTCGGTCGCCCGCGCGGCCGGCGACGAGGTGCCCTTCCGCCTTCCACGGACCCATCTGGACGAGGTTCATGCCGAGGCTCGTCTCAGACGGCCGGCGCACGGAGTCGGGTGACCTGCTCGGGGAAGTCGGCAGCGATGCTCGCCGGGGGAGTGGAGCTGCTCCGGGCTCCACTCCCCGTCCACGTGGTCGGGCAGGCGCTGCTCGCACGCGCCGATGTCGAGGTCCTGCCCTGCGGCGCAGGAAGTCCCGGTGCGCCTCGGCTTCCTGGGCCGACCAGGGGCGCTCACCGGCCGGGCCGCGGCGGGTGCGTCGGTGTCATGGTCCGCCGACGGTCATTCGGCCTTTCTGAACACCGCCGACATCCCGTCCCCCGTGTCATGGGCCAGCAGTCCCTGTGCGTCCGGCGGGAGCAGGCCGACCCGGGTGGCCAGTTCGCGGCCGTGTACGTCGACGGCGGCCTCGACGAGGCCCGCCAGTGCGTCCAGGGCGGTGCGCGCACGGGAGCGGGCCACGGCAGCGCAGCCGAGGGCGGCCAGGACGGCAGGCCACCACCAGCAGGCGAGCAGGGCGTAGCCGACGGCCCAGGCGGCGAGGCGGGCGGCGGCGCCGAAGGAGTCGTGGGCCGACTGGATGTGGCGTACGGCGGGTTCGGGGAGGACCAGCCACAGCCGGGGCCAGAAGGTGGCGAGGTCCACTCCGTAGGCGGCCTCGACACGGTCGGCCGTCGCCTGCATGCGGTCGCCGTACCAGGTGGGGCGGGCCGGTTCGCGCAGTGCGACACGGTCGCGGGCCTCGGTCAGGGACTGGATCCGGGCCAGTGTGCCGCTCGGGACCATCACCGTGTCGTCGGGCCCGGCACCTGTCCAGCCGGCGCGGCCGACGGCCGCGTCGAGCCGCGCGTCCCTCTCCCTCCACCTGCGGACGCGGCGGACGGTGAGGGCGCGCGAGAGCGGGTCCCGGCCGAAGCGCAGCCAGTACCGCTCGATCACGCCGCCGAGGAACTGCGCGGCGAGCGAGGCCGCGGTCGCGGCGAGCAGGACCAGGGCGACCAGGAGCGCGGCGGTGCCCGCGCGGTCGAGGGCGGGCCTGGTGGCGAGGTCGTCCAGACCGGTGCGCAGCCGGTCGATGTCGTTCCAGTGGCGATGACCCAGGGTGGTGCCGACGGCCGTGACGGCGAGGAAGAGCGCGCCGGGGAGCACCAGAAGGTTCAGCCAGCGTTCGGTGAGTTTGCCGCCCAGGGTGGCGAGGAGGGGATTCACGGGAGCGGGGTCACTGGGCGGAGCCCAGCCGGCCCTTGCGCATGCGCGTGCCGTTGACCGCGCAGTGCGGGGCGGGGAGCAGGTCGCGGGCCCGTTCGACGCGGGGGCACCGGGCCGGCCCGGGGCACACGGCCACCTTGATGTGGGGCGAGACGCCGGGGGCCGTCCAGCTCCGGGATCCGTTGACCAGCCCGCGTGCGTCGCCGGCCCGACGCAACGCCGTGTCCAGGGCGCGGTAGCAGGCCGCGAGTTCGTCGGCGCCCGCACCCGACCGCAGCAGGTCCCGCGCGTGCTCGGCCGCCTCCCGGACCTCGGGCTGCCGCAGCGCGTCCGGCGAGCCGAGCAGGACGCACAACGACGCCGTCGCCCGGCGATCGGCACGAGGGAGGTCGGAAGACGCGGTCATGCTCCAAGTGTGCCGTAGATCGGGCAGAGTTGGGCGTGCATCGACGTGACGGCGAGATCGGACAGCGGGGGAGCGGCGGGGTGAGGTACGACCGGGACTGGTTCCTGCAGGAGATCCGTGCGCGCCTCGCGCGGGCCGCGACCGCGGACGGCGGGGTGGACGGGGCCGTGGTGTTCGGCCCCGAGGCGGACGCGGAACTGCGGGGGCTGCTGCGGACCGCCGACGCCAGGACCGACATGGAGGCCCGGCACGCCGCCGGGTGGCTCTGCGTCGCCCGCGCGATGGCCGGGCCGGGGGAGCACGGCGGCGTGCACGGGTGCATGGCGGGAACACTGCTCTTCCCGGTCTGGGTCGCCGATCCGGGGCTGGTGCCGCCGGAGTTGGCGGCGGGTTACGCGGCCACCGGTCCCGCCGTCCGCCCCGACCCGGCGGACGCGGACGGCCCCGCCGAGTGGGCGGCCCAGTGTGCCGCGTGGCTGATCGTGGCGGAGGGGCGGCAGAACGACCCGCCGCCGGGGGCCTCCGAAGACGTCCGCCGGCTCCACCGACTGGCCGCGACCCTCGGTGCCGTGCTGCCCTCGCCCGGGATCCGGCTCGCCACCGCGGTCGGATGCGGCAGCCTCGCCGTCCTCGCGACGCCGGAGTACGACCCCCGGTACACGGACCGGCGCGCGGGCCTGTCCCGGGTGCTGGACCGGGCCGGGACGACCTGGCCGTTCGGGGACTCGTTCGGCGACATGCCCCGAGACGGAGAGGTCGAGGCCGCGGACCCGGTCCGGCTCGCCCACCGCGCCCTCAAGGCGATCCCGGCCGGGTCGCCCGAGCGGTTCCTCGCCCTCGATGCCCTGGGCGCCCGGCTCCTGGACCGCTACCTGCGCTCGTACGACCCGGAGGACCTGCACGAGGCGGTCGGCATCGCACGTGACGCACTGGCCCAGGCAGCCCCCGGGAGTCCCCGACCGCCCTACGGTCTCGACGTCCTGAAGCGCGCGCTGTTGCTGCTGCGGCAGCGGGAGGGCGCGACGCCCGAGGAGTGCGACGAGGTGGTGGAGCTGTGCCGCCGGGCGCTGTCCGACGATCCGGAACCCGCGACGGCGGGCCACGACCTGGGCATGGCCCTCATGCTGAGGGCACAGTACACAGGCCGGACCGAGGACCTGGACGAGGCGGTTGCCGTGCTGACCGAGGCGCTTCGGGCGGCCACGGATCCCGGTCCGAGCGCCGCCTTGCGCAACGCGCTGGGCAACGCCCTGCGCGCCCGCTCCGTCGCGACCGGTGCTCAGGCCGATCTGGACGCGGCGCTCGGCCTCATCGGCCCGGCCACCGCCTCGACGGAGCCGCCGGACGGCCCCCGACCACCGCTTCTCGCCCCCGCGATGGCCCTGTACACCCGCTACACGCGCGACCCGGAGGCGAACGGGCCGGATCTGGCGGAGGCGCTGCGCCGGCTGCGGCGGGCCGAGGCGCTCGCACCGCCGGGCCACCCGGACCGCCCCACCATGCTCGACGATCTCGGACTGGTGCTGACCGCCGGCTATCAGCGCTCCGGAGATCCCGGGGAGTTGAACGAGGCGGTGCGCGCCCATCGGGAGGCGGTGGCACTCACTCCCGAGGGGCACCGGATGCTCGGAGTGCGGCTGCTCAACCTCGGCGCGGCGCTGGACCTGCGTCACCAGCTGACCGAGGACGGCGAGGACCTGCGGGAGGCCCAGGAGTGCCGGGGCCGGGCCGCCGCGCTGCCCGGCCTGGGCCGTGCGCACCGCGCGGCGTTGCTGAGCTCGACGGGGATCGGTCTGGTCATCGGCCTCGGACGCGCCGCCGATCCGGTCGGCGGACTCGACGAGGCGGTACCGCTGCTCAGAGAGGCCCTCGCCCTCACCCCGGAGGGTGACCCGCTGCTGCCCCGTCGGCGTCACAACCTCGCCATCGCCCTGGTGGCGCGCTTCGCACGGACGCCGCGGCTCGGCGACGCCCGCGAGGCGCGCGAGCTGGCCGACGCGGTGATCGCGGCGCTGCCCGCGGACTCGCCCGAGCTGGCGGGTGCTTTGACGGTGGCAGCGGGGGCACGGCTCCTGAGCCCCCGCATCCTGGTGTCGTCCACGGCCCGCGACGAAGTGGTCGCGCTCTTCCGCCGGGCCGTCGAGGCCACCCCGCCCGGTCACCCCCACCGCACCTTGCGCCTGACGAACCTCGGCCGCATTCTGAGCGACCGGAGGCCCGGCCGCCGTCGCCGCGGAGCCGACCTGGTCGCGGCGGCCGGCGTGTTCCGGTCGGCGGCCCTGGAGCAGCAGTGCGCGCCCTCCCTGCGCATGGACGCGGCACGGGCCTGGGGCGACGTCCGGGCTGAGCTGGGCGACTGGGAAGGAGCCCTGGACGGCTACGCCCTGGCGGTCGACCTGTTGCATTCCGTGGCGCCCCGCCATCTCGTCCGGGACGACCAGGAGTTCCTGCTGAGCGGGACCGTCGGACTGGGTGCCCGGGCGGCGGCCTGCGCGGTGCGCTGCGGCCGGCCCGGGCTCGCGGTCGGACTGCTCGAACAGGCCAGGGGCGTGATCCTCTCCCACGCCTTCGACGCCGACAGCGATCTGACGCGGCTCCGGGAGGCCGCCCCGGACCTCGCCGACCGCTTCGAGGAGCTCCGGGAGGCCCTCGACACCGCGACCGGCACCCCGGAGTTCCTCGAAGAACGATCGCCCGGCCCCGACGCCCGCGCCGATCTGCGGCAGCGGCTGGCGGCCGAGTGGCGGGACCTCACGGACCGGATCCGCGCCGAACACCCCGAGCTGGGCATGCTGCGTCCGGTGCGGGAGTGGGACGAGCGCGAACTGCACGCGACCGCCGCGGCGGGCCCGGTGATCCTGGTCAACGTCTCGCCGTACGGCAGCGACGCCCTGGTCGTCACCGAGCGCTCCATCGACGCCGTGCCCCTCCCCGGGCTCGACCAGCGGACGACGGCGGCGCGTCGGCGCACCTTCCAGGACGCGCTGGTCCGCATCGAGACACCCGGTACCTCCCGCAAGCAGTCGCAGCGTGCCCAGGAGGACGTACGGGAGACCCTCGCCTGGCTGTGGCGGGCGGTCACCGGTCCGGTCCTCGACCGCCTCCCCGAGGCCACTCGCGTGTGGTGGTCGCCCGGCGGTCTCCTGGACACGCTGCCCCTGCACGCGGCTGCCCCCGCCGACGCTCCGGGCGCCCTGGACCGGGTGGTCTCCTCGTACACACCGACGCTGCGGGCCCTGCACCACGCCCGTCGCCGCGCAGCCCGCCCGGCGGGCGGCGGCACGCTCGTGGTCAGCGTCGCGGAGGCCACCGGCCAGGCCCCGCTCCCGGGCGCACGCCGGGAGGCGGACCAGCTGGCCCGTCTCCTCCCCGGCGCCGCGCTGCTGGCGGACGCGGACGCCACCCGCTCCGCGGTCGTCTCCGCCCTGCACCACCACGCGCACGCCCACTTCGCCTGCCACGCCCTGGGCGACCCGGAACGTCCCTCCGGCAGCAGGCTCGTCCTGCACGACCACACCGCGCATCCGCTGACCGTGCGCGACCTGGCCCGGCTGCGGCTGCCGTCGGTCCGGCTCGCCTACCTCTCCGCCTGCGACACCCTGCGCACCAGCCCCGAGCTCGCCGACGAGGCCGTGCACATCGTCAGCGCCTTCCAGATGGCCGGCTTCCCCCACGTCGTCGGCTCGCTGTGGCACGTCGACGACACCATCGGGGCCGAGGTCGCGCTGAGCGTCTACGAAGCGCTGAACACGGGCGACGGCGCGCTCGACGTCGCCCGCGCGGCCGAGGCCCTGCACCGGGCCGTGCGCACCCTGCGCGACACCTATCCGCGGACCCCGAGCCTGTGGGCCTGCCAGGTGCACGCGGGTCCCTGAGGGCCGGGCGGCGGCCTCAGACCGGCTTGCGCCACACGGAGACGTGCTTCGTGGAGTCCTCGGTGAACGGCTCCCCGCTCCAGTCCGCGACGCGGCGTTCCCGTTCGAGCCCCGCGAGCCGTGCCATCAGGTCGAGCTCCGCCGGCCAGGCGTACCGGTGCCGGGAATCGCTGCGGCGGTAACGGCCGTCGTCGCCGTCGCGGGTGAGGTGGTGCGAGATGAGGATCTGCTCGGCCAGATCGAAGGTGTCGAAGCCGAGATGCCTTTCGGAGACGTCGAACGGCACCGCGACCTGCCCGGGCGGAAGGAACCGCAGCGGCGGTACTTCCAGCTCGATGACGAACCGGCCGCCGGGGGCCAGATGGCGGGCGGCGTTCCGGAAGCACTCGACCTGCTCGTCCTGGGTGAGCAGGTTGGTGATCGTGTTGTAGACGAGGTAGACCAGGCTGAACTTTCCGGGGACGGTGGTCGTGGCCATGTCCCCGACGGCGACCGGAAGGGTCTCCTCGTCCACCTTGCGGCGCAGGACCGCGGCCATGTGCTCGGACAGTTCGATGCCCACGACCGGCACACCGCGTTCCCGGAGCGGGACGCCCACCCGCCCGGTCCCGACGGCGAACTCCAGCGCCCGGCCGTCCCCGGCGAGTTCGGCGAGGAAGTCGAGAGCCGGTCCGAGGAAGGCGGGCGAGGACCTCTCGCTCTCCTCGGCGTCGTAGCGTTCGGCGGTCGCGCGGGTCCACAGCTCGCTGCTCGTCATGGGCGGTCACTGTGCCGGAGACGACGGGGCGGTGTCGACGCGTTTTCCGTCCGGGTGTGCCCGGCGCGGGCGGCGCCGGGGCTGCCGGTGAAGGATGCGCCGACCCATGCGCTCGAACCCGTCTGTTTTCCGGTCGAAGCAGGTGAATCGGTGAACATTCGGCGGCGATTTTGTCTGAGGTGTCCGATATCCGAGCATGGAGGAATTCCCCGGGCGATGACCACGGCAGAGGTGTGTGCCCGCACACCCGCCCGCCGCCGCGGCGCCGGCCGGGGGCCGTGACGCGGCCCGCGGGGGCGGCCGACGGCATCCCGGAAGGACGAAAGGCACACCACCCATGCACGACACCGGAACCGTTCCACCATCGGCTCCGGCCCCGGCCTCCGCGGCCTCGCCGGGGTCCTCGCGGCTCCGGGAGCGGGAAGGGGACGGCCGGCACGCCCGACGCTTCGGGCTTCCGGTGGCGACCGCCCTGGTCATGGGCAACATCATCGGCGGCGGCATCTTCCTGCTCCCCGCGTCCGTCGCCCCGTACGGCACCATCAGCCTCGTCGCCTTCGGAGTGCTCACGCTCGGGGCCATCGCGCTCGCGCTCGTCTTCGGACGGCTCGCGCGGCGCGACCCGCGCACCGGCGGGCCGTACGTCTACGTGCGCGAGGCATTCGGCGACTTCGCGGGCTTCCTGGCCGCCTGGTCGTACTGGATCACCTCCTGGGTGAGCAACGCGGCGCTCGCCGTCACCGCCGTGGGCTACCTGGACGTGTTGCTGCCCCTGCACGGTTCGCCGTGGCTGATGATGACCGCCGCACTCGTGGTGCAGTGGGCGCCCGCCCTCGCCAACCTCGCCGGGACCCGCTGCGTGGGCGCGGTGCAGCTCGTCTCCACCGTGCTGAAGTTCGTGCCCCTGCTGCTGGTCGCGGTCGGCGGGATGTTCTTCTTCGACGCGGACAACCTCGGCCCCTTCCAGGCCACGGGCGGCAGCGCCCTCGGCGCGGTCTCCGCGTCCGCCGCGATCCTGGTCTTCAGCTATCTCGGCGTCGAGTCGGCGGCGGTCAGCGCGGGGGAGGTGCGCGACCCCCGGCGCAACGTCGGCCGGGCGACCGTCCTCGGCACGCTCGGCGCGGCGCTGGTGTACCTCCTGGGCACGCTCGCCGTCTTCGGCACCGTCGCGCACGACGAACTGCTCACGTCGAAGGCCCCCTTCACCGACGCCGTCGACGCCATGTTCGGCGGTACGTGGGGCGGCGCGGTGGTCGCCTGCGCGGCGCTCGTGTCGATCGTGGGCGCATTGAACGGCTGGACGCTGCTGAGCGCCCAGACGGCGTACGCCGCGGCCCGCGACGGGCTGTTCCCCGACCGCTTCGTGGTGAAGCGGCGCGGAGTGCCCGCCTTCGGGGTCGTCGTCGCGGCCGTGCTCGCCTCCCTGCTGACCGTCTACAACTACATGGCCGGGTCGGCCCGGGTGTTCGAGATCCTGGTGCTGGTCACGACCTTCACCGCGGCCGTCCCGTACCTGCTGGCGACGGCGGCCCAGCTGTACTTCCTCGCGTCGGGGCGGCGCGACCGGGTCCGCCCGGCCCGCCTCGCCCGCGACGCCGCGCTCGCCCTGGCCGCCTTCGGCTTCTCCATGTGGCTCCTCGCGGGCTCCGGCTACGCCGCCGTCTATCAGGGCGTGCTGTTCCTCTTCGCGGGAGTGCTCGTCTACGCCTGGATGTCGGCCCGCAAGGCGCGCGCCTGACTCCGCCCGTGCCCGACCGCGCCCGCGTCCCCGGGGTCCAGTGGCAGGTGTCCGGCGCGTGATGCCCGGTGCCGGTCCGCCGTGCGCGTTCAGCGCACCGAGGCGGTGGGCGGGCGTTCGCGCAGGGCCCCGTAGGCGAAGAAGTACGCCGGCAGACGGTTCAGCCACCGCGAGGTCGTGACGAGCTCGCTCAGCCGCCGGGCGCGCCTCGCGTCGCCGAACGCCGGGCGGCCCGAGAGGACCGGTTCGATGATGTGCGTGTGGGCGAGGCGCTGAAGGGTCTGCGTCACGACGGTCGTCGGCAGACGGCGGCGCTGGATCCGGCGCACGGTCCGCAGACCGACCGCGCCCTCGCGCAGCGGCCCGACGAGGTACCGGGCGGCGGCCACCGCGTCCTCGACCGCGAGGTTGATCCCGATGCCGAACACCGGTGACATCGCGTGCGCGGCGTCGCCGATGCAGAGCAGTCCCGGGCGGTGCCAGCGGTGCAGGCGGTCGAGCCGTACGTCGAGCAGTTTCACGTCGTCCCACGAGCCGAGCGTGTGCACGCGGTCCGCGAGCCAGGGGACGCCGGCCGCGAACTCGCCCCGGAACCGGTCGAGGCCGGCGGCGCGGCGCTGCGTGTCGGTGCCCTTCGGGATCAACGTGGCGCACTGCCAGTAGTCCCCGCGGTCGATCATGGCGCTGAAGAACCGGTCGCCGACGCCTCCCACGAGCCCGTGCGGGTCGCCGTCCCGCCGCGGCAGCCTGAACCACCAGGCGTCCATCGGACAGGCGAAGCTCCGCAGCCCCAGTTCGGGCAACGACCGGGCCAGCGAGAACCGGCCGTCACAGGCGACGGTGAGCGTGGCGCGCAGCTCGCCGACGCGGCCGTCGGACGTGCGGTACCGCACTCCGGTGACCCTTCCCCGAGCCCTCCGCCCCGCTCGACCGGGGCGTGAACCGGTGCGCGCCCGCAGGAACCCGATCGCCTCGGTGTTCATCCGGAGCGAGAAGGACGGCTCCCGCGCGGCCTCGTCCACGAGGAGGTTCAGCAGATCCCACTGCGGCACCATCGCGATGTAGTTGTACGGGCCGCGCAACGCGCCGATGTCCCCGACGGTGACCAGCGAGCGGTCCGGGCCGAGGGGCACCTGGACCGTCGTCACCCGCCGCTGCGGCAGCCGGCCGAACCGCCCGGCCAGCCCCAGTTCGTCCAGCAGCCCCAGGGTGGACGGATGCACGGTGTCGCCACGGAAGTCGCGCAGGAAGTCGCCGTGCTTCTCCAGGACCGTGACCGCCACCCCCGCCCGGGCCAGCAGCAGCCCGAGGACCATTCCGGCGGGCCCGCCGCCCACCACACAGCATGTGGTCCGTTCCATGGCCGCCGCTCCCTCCGGTGCAGTCCCCGGGCCGGTGATGACAGGGGACGTATACCCGCGGCGGCGCCGGCCGAGTGCCCGGCGAAGCGGTGGTTCCCATCGGCGGACGGCCACCGCCGGACACGATGTCCGCTGCCGGAGACCTCGCTGCCGCACGCCCTGGCTGCTACACGCCCTAGTACTGCAATCACAGTTACTGATAGGGCGGTTGTGAGCTCTGTCGGTGACTGTGGTTGTGTTCTGTCGTGTCTGTAGATCTTGGGGTGGGGCAGATCGAGGCCTGGCAGGGGATGTTGTCCGGGCTGCATGAA